>JAZSFI010000356.1:0-6306 GCA_045532135.1 Clostridia bacterium
CCGTAAGTCCCTGGCCGATACCGCGCTCAGAACGGCTGACTCTGGTTACATGACCCGCCGTCTGGTCGACGTATCCCAGGAAAACATCATCCGCGAAATCGACTGCTTCGAAAGACGCGGCGAGAAGGTCCGCGGTCTCAAGGTTCACGACATCTTTGCCGACGGGGAAGTCATTGAGCAGCTCGAAGACCGCGTCCGCGGCCGTGTTGCAGCCGAGAACGTATATCATCCCGAGACGGGCGAGCTTATCATTGCCCAGAACGAGCTGATTACGCATGATTATGCCAAGAAGATCGTAAAGGCCGGCCTTAAAGAAGTCATGATTCGATCGGTACTCACCTGCCAGAGCGAAAACGGCATCTGCGCCCGCTGCTACGGCGCGAACATGTCCAACGGCAAGATGGTAGACGTCGGCGAAGCCGTCGGTATCATTGCCGCTCAGTCCATCGGCGAGCCCGGTACTCAGCTCACCATGCGTACGTTCCACACCGGCGGCGTTGCAACCGGCGAAGATATCACGCAGGGTCTTCCCCGCGTAGAGGAACTCTTCGAAGCAAGAAAGCCCAAGAGAGAAGCAACGCTTGCTGAGATCAGCGGTATCGTCCGCATGTCTCAGGACTCCAAGAAGAGACGCGAAATCATCATCACTTCCGATGACGGCGAAGGCGAGACCAAGAAGTACCCGATCAACTACGGCAGCAAGCTCAAGGTTTCCGAAGGCGATCATGTCAATGCCGGCGATGAGTTGATCGAAGGTTCCATCAATCCCCACGACCTTCTCAGAATCCTCGGCGTTAAGGCCGTTCAGGATTATCAGGTACGCGAGGTTCAGTCCGTATACCGCCGTCAGGGCGTAGAAATTGCGGATAAGCACATCGAAGTTATCGTTCGTCAGATGCTTAGAAAAGTCAAGGTTGAAGACGCCAACGATACCAACCTCCTGCCCGGCGCGCTGGTTGACATCTTCAGATTTGAAGCTGAAAACCGCCGCACCATGGAAGAGGGCGGAAGACCCGCGACCGCAAAGCGCATTCTCCTGGGTATCACCAAGGCTGCGCTGGCCACCGAGTCCTTCCTCTCCGCCGCATCCTTCCAGGAGACCACCCGCGTCCTCACCGAGGCTGCGATCAAGGGCAAGAACGATCCCTTAATCGGCCTTAAAGAGAACGTCATTCTCGGTAAGCTCATTCCTGCCGGAACCGGCATGAAGAAGTATTCCGATGTGAATATTCACGAAGCCTACTAATGAAACGCAAAAATGGGCGGCAGAAACGTTCTGTCGCCTGTTTTTACGCAAAAATTAACCCATATGCACGCGAAACTCAAAAAAGGAAACATTGACTATGCGGTAAATGGGTGATATAATGTACAAGTTCGATTATGTGGTGAAGGATGTGACTGAATTGCTCGAAAAGCTGAAGACTGCCAATAAAGCTGTCGGAATGCGTACGACCATCAAGGCGATTGAGTCGGGCAACTGCGAGCATGCCTTCATTGCAGAGGATGCCGACGTTTTCATCAGCAGGCGCATAACGGAACTGTGCAGACAGATGGATGTAGAGTATACGCGCGTTGACACGATGAAGACGCTTGGGGAAGCCTGCTCCGTTCAGGTTCCCACTGCGTGCGCGGCCATCAAAAAGCACGCATAACGTTGATGTACTCTTCCAGGGTTGCAGGAAGCGGTATATAGACCAAAAAGACCCACAAATTGAGGAGGTGTTTCCGTGCCTACGATCAACCAGATGATTCGTAAAGGTAGGGAAAAGGTGACCAGCAAATCCAACTCGCCCATTCTGCAGAAGTGCCCGCAGAAGCGCGGTGTTTGCCTGTCGGTCAAAACGCTCACGCCCAAAAAGCCGAACTCTGCGCTTCGTAAGATCGCTCGTGTTCGCTTAACCAACTCCATCGAAGGTACTTGCTACATCCCCGGCATCGGCCACAACCTGCAGGAGCACTCGGTTGTACTGATCCGCGGCGGTAAGGTTCGTGACCTTCCCGGTGTTCGTTACCACATCATCCGCGGCGCGCTGGATACCGCCGGCGTTGCCAAGCGCATGCAGGGCCGTTCCCTTTACGGCGCCAAGAGACCCAAGAAGTAATCTTACGGCAAACCGACTGGAATATGAACCCTTCCTCATCTGAAGGAACGCGGATGGGGCGGCAAGTAATGATCCATTCGGGCATGAACAGACTGCGCCAACGGTTTGTTCTTATCGCGTTGCCAGTTGCTTAATTCATCTCTCGACTGCCCATAATAATAGGAGGGACAATAATGCCCAGACGTGGATTTATTCCGAAGCGTGAAGTGCTTCCGGATCCTGTATACGGAACGATCATCGTTACCAAGCTTATCAACCAGCTCATGTACGACGGAAAGCGCGGCGTAGCGCAGACCGTTTGCTATAACGCTTTCGAGCAGGTCGCTGAGAAGACCGGCAAAGAAGCTATCGAAGTTTTCAATCAGGCCATCGCCAACATCATGCCCGCTCTTGAAGTTAAGGCTCGCCGTGTTGGTGGTTCTACCTATCAGGTTCCTGTTGAAATCCGCCCCGAGCGCCGTCAGACCCTCGCTCTTCGCTGGCTGGTTATGTTTGCCAGAAAGCGCGGCGAGCGCGTGATGGCAGATCGTCTTGCCGGTGAAATCATCGACGCTTCCAACAATACCGGAAACGCCGTAAAGCGCCGCGAGGATATGCACAAGATGGCGGAGGCGAACAAGGCGTTCGCGCATTACCGCTGGTAATAACAACCGTCAATTGCGTAAAGAAGTGCACGCGGCTGGTAATGTGCCAAATGAAGCACAAACTACTATGTCGCGTGCATTTTTCCGCTATCCGACCGTTGTTTGTCGCCCGATTCGGGCAAAATCGACGCATACAAATGTATGCAATTTGAAAGGACGTAAAAATCTGTGCCGAGAACCCATTCGCTTGAATTAGTCCGCAATATCGGTATCATGGCGCACATCGATGCCGGCAAAACCACTACCACCGAACGCATCCTTTTCTATACCGGAAGAACCCACAGAATGGGTGAAACCCACGAAGGTATGGCGACGATGGACTGGATGGAGCAGGAGCAGGAGCGCGGAATTACCATTACTTCCGCTGCGACCACTGCCCAGTGGCGCGGACATCAGATCAACATCATTGACACTCCCGGTCACGTAGACTTTACGGTTGAGGTTGAGCGTTCTCTTCGCGTGCTGGACGGCGCTGTTGCTGTTTTCTGCGCAAAGGGCGGCGTAGAGCCTCAGAGCGAAACCGTTTGGCGTCAGGCGACCAAGTACGGTGTACCGCGTCTTGCTTATATCAATAAGATGGACGTCACCGGCGCGAATTTCTATCGCGTGGTCGATATGATGCATAATAAACTTCATGCCAATGCGGTTCCGATGCAGCTGCCTATCGGCGCTGAGAATACCTTTGTAGGTATCATCGATCTTATGCGCATGAAGGCGCACATCTACAAAGACGACCTGGGCGTCAATATCGAGGTCACCGACATTCCTGCCGAATACCTTGATAAAGCCGAGGAATACAGACAGAAGCTTATTGAAGCCGTTGCCGAAACCGATGATGATCTCGCCATGAAGTATCTTGAAGGCGAAGAATTCACTGAGGAAGAAATGAAGACGGCCATCCGCAAGGCGACCATCGAAGGCAAGATGAATCCTGTTTTCTGCGGAACTTCCTACAGAAACAAGGGCGTTCAGCTGCTGCTTGACGGTGTTGTTGACTATCTGCCTTCTCCTCTGGACATTCCCCCGGTCAAGGGCACCAAGAAAGACTCGGACGAAGTGATTGAGCGCAAGAGCGACGATAACGAGCCCTTTGCAGCTCTCGCTTTCAAAGTCATGGTTGACCCCTTTGTAGGACGTCTTGTATTCTTCCGCGTGTACTCCGGTACCCTTAAGAGCGGAAGCTATGTATACAATGCAACGAAGGGCAAGCGCGAGCGTATCGGCCGAATCCTTCGCATGCATGCAAACCATAGAGAAGAGGTCGATGAGGTTTGCGCGGGTGATATTGCCGCAGCGGTAGGTTTCAAAGAGACTTCCACCGGCGATACGCTGTGCGTTGAAAACAAGCCCGTCGTTCTCGAAAGCATGGAGTTCCCGGATCCTGTTATCCGCGTTGCGATTGAGCCCAAGACCAAGGCCGGCCGCGATAAGATGAGCGAGGCTCTGATGAGACTTGCTATGGAGGATCCGACCTTTAAGACCTATACCGATGAGAGCACCGGCCAGACCATCATTGCCGGTATGGGTGAACTCCACCTTGAGATCATCGTTGACCGCCTTCTTCGCGAATTCCGCGTGGAAGCTTCCGTCGGCGCTCCCCAGGTTGCCTATAAGGAGTGCATTACCTCTACCGCAAAGGCAGAAGGCCGTTTTGTTCGCCAGACCGGCGGTCACGGCCAGTACGGCCACTGTGTAATCGAGCTTTCGCCCCTTGAGCCGGGCGCAGGCTACGAGTTTGAGGATAAGACGGTTGGCGGCGTAGTACCGAAGGAATTCATCAACCCCATTTCCGAAGGCGTCAAGGAAGCTGCGCTTTCCGGTGCCTTGGGCGGATATGAGTGTGTAGACTTCAAGTGCACGTTGGTTGACGGATCTTACCACGATGTCGACTCCAGTGAAATGGCGTTCCACATTGCCGGATCGCTCGCGTTCAAGGAGGCCGTCAAGAAGGCCAACCCGACGCTCATGGAGCCGATCATGAAGGTTGAAATTGTTGTTCCCGACGAGTATCTGGGCGCTGTAAACGGCGATATGGCTGCCCGCCGCGGACGCATTATTAACACTGAAATCAATGGCGATCTGCACGTGATCGATGCGATGGTTCCGCTGTCCGAAATGTTCGGATACGCCACCGACCTTCGCTCCCGCAGCCAGGGCCGCGGTACCTTCACCATGCAGTTTGCACATTATGAGGCCGTTCCCAAGAACGTTGCCAACAAGATTCTCGGCCTTACGCACTGAAACTGATTCAATTGGTTTCGTGCTTAATATCTAACATAATTTTGGAGGAAGATTCAAAATGGGCAAGGCAAAATTTGAGCGCACCAAGCCGCACGTAAACATCGGAACGATCGGCCACGTTGACCACGGCAAGACCACTCTTACCGCTGCGATCACCATGACCCTTTCTCAGCTTGGCCAGGCTGCGGCCATGCGCTATGACGAAATCGACAAGGCGCCCGAAGAGAAAGCGCGCGGAATCACGATCAACACCTCTCACGTAGAGTACCAGACCGAGAACCGTCACTACGCACACGTAGACTGCCCCGGCCACGCTGACTATGTAAAGAACATGATCACCGGCGCTGCGCAGATGGACGGCGCGATTCTGGTAGTATCTTCTGCAGACGGCCCCATGCCCCAGACCCGTGAGCACATCCTGCTCGCCCGTCAGGTAGGCGTACCCTACATCATCGTATTCATGAACAAGACTGACCAGGTAGACGACGAAGAGCTTCTCGACCTGGTTGAGATGGAAATCCGCGAACTGCTCAGCGAGTACGAGTTCCCGGGCGACGACATCCCCGTAGTAAAGGGCTCTGCTCTTCTCGCTCTTGAAGCTCTGACCAACGGCGGCAACGCCAAAGAGCTGCCCGAGTGCAAGTGCATCTTCGAACTGATGGACGCTGTTGACAGCTACATCCCGGATCCCGAGCGCGCGACCCACAAGCCCTTCCTTATGCCTGTAGAAGACGTCTTCTCCATCACCGGACGCGGCACCGTAGCCACCGGTCGTGTAGAGCGCGGCGTAGTAAAGATGGGCGATCAGGTTGAGATCGTAGGTCTGACCGAAGAGAAGCGCACCACGGTTGTAACGGGCGTTGAAATGTTCCGCAAGCTCCTCGACTATGCCGAGGCGGGCGACAACATCGGCGTACTTCTGCGCGGCGTACAGCGCACTGAGATCGAGCGCGGCCAGGTACTTTCCAAGCCCGGCAGCATCCAGCCCCACACCCACTTCATGGGTCAGGTATACGTACTGACCAAGGAAGAAGGCGGCCGTCATACTCCTTTCTTCAACGGCTATCGTCCCCAGTTCTATTTCAGAACCACCGACGTAACCGGCAACATCAAGCTGCCCGAGGGCGTTGAAATGGTTATGCCTGGCGACAACATCGACATGGAAATCAACCTGATCACCCCCATCGCCTGCGAAGAAGGACTCCGCTTCGCTATCCGTGAAGGTGGCCGCACCGTTGGTTCCGGCGTTGTTATCAAGATCCTCGCCGACTAATTGAAATCATTTTCGCACAGCGTATCGTAAGGTACGCTGTGTTTTT
>JAZSFI010000462.1:0-1730 GCA_045532135.1 Clostridia bacterium
TGGGCGCCTGCGTAAAGGCGGGGGGCGCGCCGCGGGGCGACGATGCTTTTGCCATGTCGATGGCGAAGATTACGAAAGTTGATATCCAGTGGATGTATATGGCAACAGATCTTCTGGTTTTGGCGCTCTCCCTGACCTGTATACCGGTCAAAAATGTATTATGTTCTCTGGTAACGGTTATCCTTTCCGGACAGATCATCGGCGTGATCCAGAAGATGGGAAAAAAGAAAGCGTAAGGAAAATTGAATTTTCGACAAAACAAACGGGTTTGCCGTATACCGGCAAACCCGTTTCAGATTGTCAACAAACCTTTGAAAGATGCATGGAGAGGAAGCGATGTCTCTGCTCCATGGGAGAAACACTCCATGCTCGGGACGGGAAACCCGTCCCCTGCGGAAAAATAAACGTTTTACGCAAATCCAACGCTGCATCTGCCCCGCAGGGGAAGCGTTCCGCCTCCCGCAGCCTGCTCATCGTTTTATATAAATCCTGCCTTATACAAGGCGGATGGTTACGATTTCGTAGGGCTTCATGGTGAGGGTCAGCTTGTCGCCTTCAAACTTGGCTTCATTTTCATCGTCTTCCATGAGGGATGTGAAGACTGCTTTTTCAAACGGCGCTTTTACGGTAAGCGTGACGTTTGTGCGCTTTCCGAAGCACTCGTACATTCTGAGGATTGTGCCCTCGCCGTGCAGCGCGCCCTTGACCGTTTCGATCATGACGTTTTCGCTGTCGACGGCTGCGAACGTTTCGGCAACGGAAGCGTTATCGCCGTTCTCGGCTTTTTCGGCAGCCACGGGGATGTTCATCTCGTACGCAGCCTTGGGCACATTGGCGTATCTCCAGTCGCCCTCGTGCGGGTAGATCGCGTAGGTAAACTCGTGCTCTTCCTGATCCGCCGTCGGGTCGGGATCGGTGGCGGATTTTAAAAGGGTGAGCGCGATGCCGTTTTCGTCGACCGAGTAGCCGTACTTGCAGTCGTTCATGATGGCAACGCCGTAGCCGGGCTCGCTGACATCAGCCCACTTGTGGGCGCAGACTTCAAATCTCGCAACGTCCCAGGAGGTATTCTTGTGGGTAGCGCGCTTGACGTTTCCGTACTGGATGTCAAACTGCGCGTCGTTGTAGAACACATCCACCGGGAAGTGCGCCTTTAACAGGCCATGGGGTTCCTTCCAGTCAACATGGGTCTTAAAGTCGATCTTTTTAAGGTCGGCATAGAAGATCACATCCTGCGTGATCGTGCTCATGGAGGTCAGATACTTCATGCGAACGATCGATACAACGGGGCCTTCTGCGATCTTTTCGACCGAAATGAGCTTGTCCATGTCCCAGCGCTTTTCGTCGTAATAAATGTTGATGTCCCAAGCGTCGTAGTTGTGGGGGCGGTTTTCGTAGTGAACGAGCTTGTTGAGCGCTTCGCCCTTTCTTACGACTTCGCGATTGTTTTCCTTGTCAAAGAGACTTACGATTTCGCCCATATCGTTGAACGCGCCCTTGAAGAACGGGGTTTCAAAGCGCTTTTCGCAGGCGTGCACGCGCGCGGGGGCTTCTTTATCGTAGACATACCACATGTGGGTTGCGCCCATGGGAGCAAGACCTTTGACAAAGGATACGCACTTGCCCTCGACTCTCTGGACCGGGAAAACATCGCCCTTGGCGTTTTTAAGGTGCGTAACGCCCTCGGGCGCGTCGAACCAGACAACGTCGTTTCTTTCATGGGAGAGGGA
>JAZSFI010000308.1:0-2366 GCA_045532135.1 Clostridia bacterium
TGTTCCGGATTCTGACCGGATTCCCTTTTGCCTACTGAGCCTTTCGGCCGTTCGCACCCGCTTTTGATATATTCACTTGTCGAAATGTATTTTAGCACTGCAAACAGGAATTGTCAATACGCATCAGATAAGGGATTTGTATTTCAAAAAACGATCCCATACGGTATGCACAAACTCTCCCTTTTCATAAATGCGGCACAGTTCCTCCTCCGTAACCCATTTGGCGTCGATGGTTTCTGCGGGGGAAAGCGTGAGGTCTTTAAGATCGATATCCTTTACGAGAAGAAAAATATCCTGAAAATAATTGCGTCGTTTGTTGGTAGCAATATAGCGGAAATCGTCTTCTTCCTGTACGATGCCGGTTTCCTCAAAAAGTTCTCTTTTTATAGACGCGCGCGTGGTTTCGCCTGTCAGGGTTCCGCCGCCGGTAAACTCCCACATCAGGCCGAATTTTTTCTGCGGGTGCCGCTTTGTGATCAGAAATTCTCCTTTTGAATTTTTGACCCACACTTCCGCGCACACATAATATTCGCCTGCTTTGAATGCTTCACCGCGCACGATTGTGCGGCCTGTGCGGTTTCTGTTTTCATCATAGATGTCCCAGATTTCCATAAGATACTCCTTGAAACGTGTTTATAAAACTATATCACAGACGGAATTTGTTTGTCAATTTGCTTTAATCGCTTTCAATCGCGGCCTTTTGATAGTATAATGGTACGCAGAAATGTGCGGAGGGACGCTTTTATGCAAAAGAAAATCGTTAGCATTTTTGATCGGATGTTTTCGTTCCATACGGAGGGGTTTTCGCCTGTCATGACCGAAAACGGCGATTTTTTCAGGCTTTATATCGATTATTGCACGCCGGGAAGAAACAGAGAGCTTGCGGTATATCAGAGCGATCAGCCTGCGCCTCAGGTGATATATACAGAGAACGGATATGATCTTGTGTATAATTCGCTTTTGGCGGAAGACGGATCTGTTCATGATGTAAAGCTGGTTTTGTCCGTTAGGGAAGATGAAGCAGGCAGCGTTCATTTTGCATTTGAAATTGAAAATAAAAGCTGCGCGCGCGTCAATGAAATCCAGTATCCGATTTTGGATTTTTCAAAAATTGAAGGCGAAATTCAAAATGACGTTTTGTATCTTCCCGACGGACTTGGAAGAAGGGTTGTGAATCCGCATTTGGATACGCAGCTGTCGCACACCGAATATATGGCGGCAGACTATAAAAATATTGTGAAAATGTACAAGTATCCCGGTCAGCTTTCAATGCCCTGGGCGGCGATAGAATCGGGAAAACATACCGTATATCTCGCTTTGCATTCGAAAATCTGGCGCCAGATTTCGATCATTACTCTGGCAGAGCCCAGAGAAGCGGAAGAAAAACGATTTATGATCGGCATAGCGTCATATCCCGCGGTTGTCCCCATGGAAACGCTTTCCTATGACGGATTCACGTTGTCCGTATTTGAAGGGGACTGGCGCGATGCGGCAAGGCAGTACAGGGCGTGGTCCGAAAGCGAATGGTTTACGCCGATTAAACACAAAAAATCGATTGAGAAGCTGAACGGCTGGCAGCGCATCATTATGAAGCATCAGTTCGGCGAGATTTACTTAAAATACGATGATCTTCCCCGGATTTTCCGCGCGGGCAAAAAATACGGCATCGGCATGATTCTGCTTTTCGCCTGGTGGGAAGAGGGCATGGACAACGGATATCCGAATTATCGGCCGAGCGAGGATCTGGGCGGAGAAGAGAAGCTGAGAAATGCCATAAAAACCATAAACGATGAAGGCGGCCAGGTGATTCTCTATGCGAACGGCCATATCATTGATATTTCAACCGAATACTATAAAAACGAAGGATATAAATATACCACAAAGGACATCGATTTAAACGATTACAGAGAGCACTATATGTTCTCAAATTCGGGAACGATCCTGAAAATGGGCAACAAATCCTTTGCAGCGGGATGCTACGGAACAAAGGAGTGGCCCGAAAAAATCATGGAGATTGAAAGTCGGCATCTTTCGCTTGGATCAAACGGAACATTCTTTGATCAGCTGGGCTGCGGCTTTTACCTTTGCTTTGACAATACCCACAGCCATGGAAACCGCATTGACATCGATCCTGAGCTCAGGCTCCCCACAGCAAAAAAGATTCACGACAGCCTGAACGAAAATCAGTGGTTCGGCACGGAATGGGTGATTGACCGAATGAGCCCGCATGTGGATTTCACTCATGGCTGCGGCTGCGGCATGACCTACACGCCGGATGCGTATCCCTACCTTTTCCGCTATACATATCCCGAAATCATTACCTCCAACCGCTTTATCCACGATGAAAAGAAGGGCTGGAAAAAGCA
>JAZSFI010000313.1:0-3000 GCA_045532135.1 Clostridia bacterium
AATGGAGAGGAAGCGCGCTTCCTCTCCATTTTTATCAGGCAATGCAAAGCAGCTCTTATTTACTTTTTATCCGCGGTATCCCCATATTCCTTTTGAAGCGCGCGCTCAACCGGCAAAATGGTCATCAAAAGCGCCGCCATCTGCCCAAGCATCAGAACGAGCATAGCCACCGAATGCGCCTCTACAGACAGAAACATAAACGGAATCTGAATAAGCGCGGACGCAATCAGCGAAACCACGCCCGCCTTTTCCCAAAGAACGCCGATTTTTTTCTGCGCAAACATCCACGCGTCCTGACTGCGCATGGAACGCGCGGTGCGGTATCCGATCACCCAGTTGATCTCCTTCGGCGGATGCTTATGCATAAACCACCCGGCGGCGATCATGATCAAAGGAACCAGAAGCCCGGTCAGAAACAAAAACGCTTTCATCCGCATTCCTCCTTACAATCTTACAAATCGCCCTTAGGCCGCACAAGCGACTTTTCGGTTTCAAAGCCGTCCGGATAACGCTTTTTGAGTTTTTCGATGTTGGCGGCAAGCACGTCTTCCAGATTCACGTCCAGCGCCGTCGCGGCTTCCGCCAGATACCACGCAACGTCGCCCAATTCCTTAAAAAGTCGCTCCCTGTCGAGCGGATGGCCCTGCGCATGCCACTTTTTTACGATGTCAATGGCTTCGCCCGCCTCTCCGCACAGCCCCATAACGCTGTTGAGCATCACATCGCGCCGGGAAAGCGCGGGATTTAATGTGGTCATGGCAAGACGCTGATATTCGTTGATGGTCATGTTTTGTCTCCTTTTGTCTTTCTGATTATATTATATCAAATCAAAAACGTAAATCAAGATTGCGCGCAGGATTTCCAAGTGCTATAATATCCAAAACACACACGATTTGAGGGATCCAATGAAAATCTATTTTGCGCCGCTGGAAGGCGTGACGGACGAGATTTACAGGCGCGTGCATTTTGAATGCTTCGGCGGACCGGACAAGTATTTCATTCCCTTTATCAGCCCCACCCAGCACTTCACCTTTTCATCCCGCGAGCAGAAGGCGATGTCGCCCGAGGAAAACAAGGGCATTCCGGCGATTCCGCAGATTCTGACCAAAAATGCAGCTCACTTTAACGAAATGGCTTCCCGCCTCAGGGATTTCGGCTATACCGAAGTCAACCTGAACGCCGGCTGTCCCTCGGGCACGGTGACGGCAAAGGGTAAAGGAAGCGGCATGCTGCGCGACAAAGGCGCGCTGCGTTTGTTTCTGGACGAGGTGTTTTCCAACTGCCCCCTTCCCGTATCGGTCAAAACGCGCATCGGCTATGAATCGCCGGATGAGTGGAACGAGCTTGTCTCCATATACAAAGATTATCCCTTTTCGGAAATCATTCTCCATATGCGAACCCGCGAAGAGTTTTACAAGGGCAGGCCGCATATTGATCTTGTCCAAAATGCCATGGATGCTTTTTCCTGCCCCGTTGTCTACAACGGAGATGTGTTTTACGAAGAAGACGCTCAGGATGTTTTAAAGCGCTTTCCTTCGCTTTCCGCGCTCATGCTTGGGCGCGGCCTGATTGCCAACCCTGCGCTGGCACGCGTATTGAAAGGCGGAAAACCGGCAACGAAGGAAGAACTTAAATCCTTTCATGACAGGCTCTATCGAAGATACCTTGAAAGCTGGCCGAAAAACGCCGTCATCGGCCACATGTGCGAAATCATGGTGTACATGTCGTGCATGTACGAAAACCCGCATAAGATATTAAAAACGCTTCGAAAAACCAGAGATTTATCCGCCTACGAGGACGCCGCCGGGCGCATTTTTACCGAAACGCCGCTCAGGGACGAACCAGGATTTGATCTGATGGTGCTGAAAAAGTAAAACGGGGCTGTTGCACAAACAATATCAGCAACAGCCCTCAAAATTATATCTTTGACAAATCGCAGGGCGGGGGCTTGATCCCGCTCTGCCGATATTTATACAAATCCAAGTAAAAAATGCATTATGTCAGAAATCCTGTAAAGGAGCTGAAGCAGAGAATTCATCCTCTGCTTTAGCTCCTTTTTTATCCATCCCCGTCTATGGAAATCGCGTCGTTTTGCCGGATCAGGCAGATGATGATTTCCTTGACGGGTTTGTTTGTGATGCTCCTTAACGCCCTTGCGTAGAGGTTGAGCTGGGGAAGATATCTTTCCTTGAGCGCTTCCTTATCGTCCGTGCGGTCGGTCTTGTAATCCAGAAGTACCCATTCGCCGTCCTCTTCAAAGCAAAGGTCGATCGAACCCTGAATAACGACGCTGGCTGTTTGAGGCGCGTTTTCAATGGCGTCGCAGGCGCGCATTCTCAGATTGAACCGCCATTCGCGCTGCACATTCCGCGCGTTTCTTATGCGAAGGCCGACGGGTGATTCAAAAAACTGCGCCATATACGAAAGCACAATCGCCTGTCCCTGAACGGGCGAAAGCATGCCCTTTTCAAGCATCTGTCTTTTCTGCCTGCCCAGCGCAATTTTCATCTCGTCGCCAACGAGATCCCGAATTTCTCCGTAATCCACATACCGCAAAAATGCGTGAATCGCGGTTCCGCGTTCGTTTGCGGTAAGTCCGCCTTCTCTCATGAATATGGGTCTTTCCGCAATTTCCGGAATCTCAAACGCGCCGGTGATTTCGCGCGTAAGACCGGAAGCGGTAAGCTTGACCGGCGCCTCGATATTATCCTTGTGCGGATACTGCCATGTGATGGCGGCGTGCATATTCTCCGAAAATCCTTCGCCGTTTTTCGCGCTTTCAAGGATGGAGAGCGCATTCGAAACGCTTTGCGATGATGCGTTTTCCTCTGAGGAAGCATTCTTTACGCAATGCACGAACACCTTGACTTCGGGCGCATTCTTTTCGGGTCTGGCCCCCAGGCTTTCAGCGCCCGCGCAGTTCATAATCGCCGCGCCCACGATGTCCATCGCGCTTGAATACATGTCCGGATGGTTTTTGGCAATCTGCCAATCGGTTTT
>JAZSFI010000034.1:0-2528 GCA_045532135.1 Clostridia bacterium
GAAGAAGATATGCGCATCTCCCATCACGACGCCGTTTTCGAAGAAACAGATTCGTCCATTCGCGCCGGCGTATATCTCGCCCCGGGCCAAATGGAGATTTTCCGCCTCGAGATATAAAAACTCAAGATCCCTCGCTATAGCGAGGGATCAAGTCATTAAGCAATCCCTTCTTCTCACAGTCGCTGCCTTTTCCTCTTTTTACTTCATAATGAAATTTTTTCTTTGAAAGTCAATCTGCGCACAGAAAACCGATCATTGACCGGAAATATCAGAGGCTCCAAACATATGCGCCGAGGCTTTCAATCCTTTCGTCGGCACGGTAGACACATATGACACTGTATGGTATACTTGTGATATATAAGTAATTTCATAAAAGCCGCAGGGAAACTCGTCCCCTACAGGATCGCTCGTGACCATTGATGGGGAGGCGGTTCTCCTCCCGCGGTTGGCTTTGAATCCGAGGCCGGTTCCTCTGATTCATTTTTTCATCCTTGCCTTCTCTTCTTCTCGATAACTTTACACATCTCATGTACAATAGCACGACTGAGGTGATTGAATGGCAATAATTGAAGTAAAGAACCTTACCAAGCTGTATAACAGAGGCAAGGTGCGCGGAATAGAAAATATGAATTTCACGGTGGATGAAGGCGAGCTTTTCGGTTTCATCGGCCCGAACGGCGCGGGCAAATCCACCACGATACGGATACTGATGAACATGTTAAAGCCCACGAGCGGAACCGCGCGGATCTTTAATCTCGACTGTTCAAAGCACAGCCGCATCATCAAGCGCGACGTCGGATACATGCCGTCCGAGGTGCGTTTTTATCCCGGCGCTACCGTAAAAGAGCTTTTGAACTATGCCTGTACTTTGCGCGGCAGCGCCAAAGGCTGCTGGCATGAGCTTGCCGACTTTTTCCAGCTGGATGCCGGCAAAAAATTCAGCGAACTTTCCATCGGCAATCGCCGCAAGCTTTCCATCATCAACGCAATGATGCACAGGCCGCGCCTGCTGATTCTTGACGAGCCCACCGGCGGCCTTGATCCTTTGATGCAGGAAAAATTCTTCGAAAAGCTTTTGGAATGCAGAAAAAACGGCGCAACCATATTTTTCTCCAGCCACAACCTAAGCGAGGTTCAGAAATACTGCAGCCGCGTGGCGCTGGTGAAAAACGGGCACATCGAAATGATGCCCGAACTCGCCGCCCTGTCCATGCATTTTGTGGAATTGGTCACATCCTCCGACCTAAATATGCTTTTTGACAAAATCCACGCCGTCGGAGTTCACCATTCAAACGGCCGCATTCGTTTCATGCTCCCCGGAGAGGATCTTTCTTCTCTTTTGGGCGCGCTCGCAGGAATGGACATATCCGACGTTGTAATCACCAAGCCTTCGCTTGAAGAGATGTTCCATAAAATCTATCACGGAGAGGAGGCAGATAAATGATATTTTTCGAACTCAAGCTTCTCTCCCGCAGAATGTTTTCACTGGCGATAACGCTGGCAGCAACCACTCTGGTTTTCGTGGGCGTTTTTCCTTTTATGGACGAAAGCGGTCTTCTTGCCCAGCTCAGCGAAAAGCTGGATCTCTTGCCGGCTTTCCTGATCAGAATGTTTGGGCTTGCTGAACTTCCTGATTTCACATCGTTTCCCCATTATTTCAATCTCTGTGCGTTCTATATGCTTGTCAAGCTCTCTACCGTCTCATGTCTCATGGGCTGCGAGTCTCTCATCTCAGAAGAAACCGACGGCACCATCGAGTTTCTTTACGCCACGCCCATTTCCCGCGCATATATCGCATTTTCAAAACTTATCAGCCGTGCCGTTATCATTGTTGCGCTCAATATTCTTTACGGTATCATCTCTTACGCTGCCTTTTTCTATATGGAAGAAGACCCCGTTTTCCTTCTTCGTTCCGTTTCCTCTGCCATCATTCCTCAGCTGTGCTATCTCTTAACGGGCATGCTGATCTCATCAATGCTCCGTGGTTCCCAGTCCGCTTCTACAAGCTCAATGAGCCTGTTTTTCTTCACTTTCATGCTCGGTATTCTTCCCTCGATGATCGGAAAATGGAGCAAGCTCGAATACCTCTCCCCCACAACCGCTGTCATTCGCTACGATTTCATGACGGTGGGCTTCCGCCCCTACTGGCCTCAGATCAACTTTCTGCTTGTCTACAGCATCATAGCGCTTATGCTCACCCTGGTCGTCTATTCAAAAAAGGATATGAAGCTGCAGTAATTGATTTGGGTGAACAAACGCGCGCAACCAACACAATTCCGCATTCAAAAACATGAACCGTCATTCTTTGAAAAAACCCCATCCTGACAGCGACGGGGTAATCCCGGTTATTCTATTACCACCATTCAAGTATGCCAATACATTTAAGTAGTATCAAAATGCAGCATACAGCCATATTCAGAGTTGCTATGAAAAAGAGTATCTTATCCATACGTTGCAAGCTTTTTTCAGATAAAATCTGGCTTAGTGCCATTTTCTGATATTCCGGTTGCTCTTTAAAGTGTTTGTGC
>JAZSFI010000215.1:0-2266 GCA_045532135.1 Clostridia bacterium
AGGGCGCAAAGCCCGTCAAGGGTTCGGCGTTTGAGCAGATTGTCAGGGCGACCAGCAAGCGCGCAACGGACGAACTGCTGAACCTGACCAAATCCCTGGGATTCCGCACGGCTGACGGGATGAACGTCCGCGCCGAACGCATCTTTACGCATGAGATGAACATGGCATTTGTCAAGCTGTCATCGGGCGCGTACAGCTACGGACAGGCAATCGACGAAGCGGTGCGGGAGCTGGCAAGGTCGGGAATCCGACATGTTGATTTTGACAGCGGCGTGACGCGGCAGCTCGATACAGCGGTCAGAAACGCTGTTATGACGGCCTCCGCCCAGCTTGCCGGAGAGATCACCATGCACAACGTCGAGCGGGCCGGAGTTGAATATGTCGAAGTCTCCGCGCATTGGGGAGCCAGAGAGGGAGTGGGACATGCAAATCACGCAGGATGGCAGGGCAAGGTCTACCGCGTACAGGGCGCTGATGCAGAGCGCGAAAACCTCGAAGAGGCGACCGGATACCCGAGCGATCCCAAAGGGCTGTGCGGCTACAACTGCCGGCACGCCTTTTATCCGTTCTGGCCGGGGATCAGCGAACCGACCGAATGGGAGAAGGAGCCGGGACCGTTTGACGTGGATGGAAGAACATACACTTATTATCAGGCGACGCAGGAGCAAAGGCGCAGGGAACGCGAAATCCGGGCGCTGAAACGCGAGGAAGCGGCGTATGAGGCGGCAGGGCTGAAGGATAAGGCGAAGGAAGCCGCGCGGAAGATCCGGATCAAGACGGTTGAGTATAAGGATTTCAGCGAGGCGGTAGGGATTCGGGCGAAGACGGAGAGATTGAGGGTTGCTGAATGATTAATGTAAACGTATTGGGCACGGAATATACCATCGAAATCTTACCGCCCGATCAGGATGAAATCATGAAAAAGGGCGAATGCGACGGATATACAGATAAAACCAGCCGAAAAATTGTGGTTTCCACGATGCCGGAGTCTGATCTTGACGACGTCCGGCAGTATCAGAAACAGGTTATCCGGCATGAGCTGATTCACGCGTTTTTGAATGAATCGGGCTTGCAAGGCAGCTATGAGCACTGCAATAAATATGGACAGGAAGAGACTATGGTGGACTGGATCGCAATTCAGTTCCCAAAGCTGCTGAGAGCATTCGAGGCAGCAGATTGCATGTAACCACGGCATTCAGGCCGCTCCAGTACAGGCGGCTTTTTGAATACAAATTTGGTCCGCTATGACGTTAAACTGGTGTAGAAGGAGGGAAAACCATGACGAGAGAGCAGCTGAAGGCGATTCTGCCCGAAGGCGCGGATGATTCGGCAGTAACGAAGATCCTCGACGCCCTGCACGCTGAAATTCAGCCCCACAAGGACGCGGCAAAACAGGCGGCGGACGATCTGGCGGCAAATGTGCAGGAGATGGCAGAAATCAGCAAGAGAGCGGCGACCGCCGGAGAGAAGGCCAAGGCATACGAGGAACTGCAGGCCAAGTATGACGCGGATATCAAGGCGGCAAACGAGCGCGCTGAAACGATGGAATTTAATTCCAAGCTGGACGGCAAGCTCAGAGACAAAGGCGCGCGTAACCTGAAGGCCGCAAAGGCGCTTCTGGACGTGGAGGCGCTGAAGGCGAGCAAGAATCAGGATGCTGATATTGATGCGGCAATTGAGGCGCTGGCGAAGGGTGCTGATACAGCGCACGAGTTCAACCCGCAGCCCACAGGTCAAAAGACCAATATCGGCGGGCCGACCGGCAATACGCCAAGCGGCAAAATGACACAGGAACAGATCGCAAAAATTGCTGACCGTAACGAGCGGTATCAGGCAATTCATGCAAATATGAATCTGTTCAACAGATAAGGAGGAATGAATATGGCGGCTGAAACCAATACCATTATGCGCTCTGATCTGGCGAGGATCAGAGAAATCGATTTTACCCTGATGTTTTCCGAAAGCGTCCGAAAGCTGGTTGAAGCGCTGGGCGTGACCCGCAAGATTGCCAAGCAGGCCGGCACTGTACTGAAGACCTACAAGGCAACCGGCACCCTGCAGGACGGCAATGTGGCAGAGGGTGAACTGATCCCGCTTTCCAAGTATACGACTGAGGGCGTGGATTATGACACCATTACCCTGAAGAAGTGGCGCAAGCAGACTACCGCCGAAGCGATTACCGACAGAGGCTATGATCAGGCGGTCGAGATGACCAATGACCGTATGCTGCGTGATGTTCAGAAGGGCATCCGCGCTGATTTCTTCA
>JAZSFI010000090.1:0-3463 GCA_045532135.1 Clostridia bacterium
TGTTCCGAGAAACAAAATTGCCGATTTTGTCGAGGCTTCGCAGGCGGTTTCTGAAAAATACGGCGTTCGCGTGCGCTCTTTCGGCCACGCAGGCGACGGAAATCTGCACATTTACGCCTGTCAGGACGATATTGAGGACGCAAGCTGGAAACAGAAGGTTGCTTCTCTCATGGACGACCTCTACGAAACCGCAAAAACCCTTCGCGGCCAGATTTCCGGCGAACACGGCGTAGGGCATGCCAAAGCCGATTTCCTGCGCGAATCTTTGGGCGATACCCAGATCGAAATCATGAAAGGCATAAAAAAAGCCTTCGACCCCAACGGAATTCTGAATCCGGGCAAGGTTGTGGGATAAGAAAAGAAACGGCTGCAAGATTTTGCAGTCGTTTCATTTTTAAAGAGCCCTTTGGAAAGAAAGATGTCTGCGCCCGAACAGCGGATATGAGTACATTTGTCTGCCCCCGCCCATGGCGAAAATGAATCTGCCGGATACGCATTGTCTGTCTTATGAAGGACTGAGGGACAATCCATCGTAACGCTTTACGCTTTTTTCTCAACCGGAATCCAAAGTTCGCAGAAAATTCCCGGCTTTTCCTTTTCAAAATAGATTTCGTAATCGGTTTCCTGCCGGGCAACATAGCCCATCTGAGGGAGAAACTCTTTATAGAATTTTGACCACGTTTCTCTGATGCAGCCGCCGTCTTTGCCTATGCAGTCGAAAACGACGTATGTGCCCGGCTGAACATCCCAGATACGAAAGCCTTTGTTTTCCATTTCGGAAATATCGAAAGCTTTTGTCTCCTCGCTTATCAGAATGCCGATTCCGTATTCAAACGTGTCCTTGCCTGACGTTGTTGGCGTACACAATCCGTACAGGTCGCGTTTTCCTTCGGGATTCAGACAGTAAACCGGTCTAAGCAGCTGCTTTTTATTGCATTCATCCCAGAAATCGGGGATGTCATGGTTTTCATCGTCGTCTATAATTTCGTTTCTGAAATCCCGGACGAGCGCTAAAAACTTCTTTTCCTTTGTCTGAACAATTCTGTAATCCATGCTTTTGCCGCCTTCCACTGTCAATTTGAGCCTAATGGGGTTGAAAAGCACGAGCTTTGCGCCCTCCGTGCGCGCAATCTTCGGCGCAACGCCGTGAAACCGCGTGAATGCTTTTGTGAAACTCTCCGGTGTGTCGTAGAAGTATTTGAGCGCGATATCGGTAATTTTTCCGCCGGTTTCGGCGATTTCCTGCCCCGCAAGAGACAACCTTCTTTTTCGGATGTACGCATTTGGCGTCATTCCGGTCAAAAAGCTGAAGGCTCTGTGGAATTCATAGGAAGACATGTGCACATGTCTTGCGATGTCTTCATAGCTGATTTCTTCCATCAGATGCGCTTCCATGCAGGCAATCGCCCGCTGTATTTCGCAGATCCAATCCATGCTTTTCCCTCCTTCCACGCTTATTATAAGGGAAAGGGAAGACGGTTTCATTTCCTGTTTTGCGAAAATTTGTCAGGCGTGCGCTTGAAATCATCGCCTGTTTGTGATAAAATACCGTCAATTGAATAGTGAAAACTGCTACCGAGTAGTTGAATGTATTTATGCATTCGTTTGCACGTCGTTAGGTCTTAGAAGATGTGCATGCGGGTGCTTTTATTTTTCCCGGGAGGGTTTGAAATATGAAACGGTTGAACGGGTATTTTTCAAGGCTTGAAAAGGGGCTGTGGGTTTCTTCGGTTTTGGTGATTGCAATGGCTTTTATTGCATTTGACAGGAAAAGCTATTTGACGCTTGCTGCTTCGCTGCTTGGCGTAACTTCGCTTATTTTCAACGCAAAGGGCAATCCCTTCGGGCAAGTTCTGATGGTGGTTTTCAGCTTCCTGTACAGCGTGATTTCGTATTCATTCAGGTACTTTGGCGAAATGGTCACTTATCTTGCAATGACGATGCCCATGGCGGTTTTTGCGCTGATTTCATGGCTGAAAAACCCTTATGACGGGAATAAATCCGAGGTCAGGGTGGATTCGATCGGAAAAAGAGAAGCTTGGCTTATGTGTATTGCGACGGGTGCGGTGACGGCTGCGTTTTATTTTATTCTCCGATATTTTCACACAGCCAACATTGTCCCAAGTACAATTTCCGTAACGACAAGCTTTCTTGCGGCATACCTGACGTTCAGGCGCAATCCGTATTTTGCATTGGCGTATGCGGCAAACGACGTTGTTCTGATCGTTCTGTGGGCGATTGCTTCCGCGGCCGAAATCCGGTATCTTTCCGTGGTGGTTTGCTTTCTTGCGTTTTTTGCAAACGATGTTTACGGATTTATCAGCTGGAGAAAAATGAAAATCAGGCAGGACGCAAGAAAATCATAAATCCGTCATAAAATGTCAATCCGATAGCTGCCCGAAGCCCTGTCCATATGAATGCACATTTTATAGCGTTTTTTAGGAACGGGCGTGAAGACATATGATTCATTATCGCTGCATTTGATGAGCGCGTCTCCCTTGAAGTCGGTTAAGGAAATCCAAACGCTTCCCTTGTCAACTTTCTTTTCAAACCGGATGGTATATTCCTTTTCTTCCTTGAAACGCACAATGCGCGAAATTTTTCCCGTGCAGGCGGAAAATTTTGCATTGGATCCGTTGAGCGATCCGGAAAACAGCATGGCGCGTTTTTGCTGAACGGCAATGAAGCCGAAAAAGTAGAAAAGGTATAAAATGAGAAAAATGACGGCTATGATGAAAATATACTGCATGATATCACCTCTTCATTTAAATTATAACATTATAATTTGACGTGCGCAAGTGTTTTACAGAAGCGTGCTTAGAGGAAAGGGTATATGGCTGGTCGGGCGTTTGCGCAATTGATCCGAATGCTGGAAAGAAAAATGCTTTCTGAAGATTTTGAAAAGCAGGCATGTTTGATCCGACAAGAGGAAATACAAGCGATATTGCCGAAACGATTACAATGTCGGGTGAGCGCTGCGGTCCCGAGGAGATTGCGGGAAGCATTCGGGAGGCAAAAAGGAGCGACCCGGAAAATGCAGAATTGCTCAGTTTGTTTTCGAAGGAAAAAGGAAAACGGCCGCCAATGGTATTGAATACAACATGCGCGAAAGACGCTTTTATAAGCGCAGGCGATGATCCGCAGGCAACAGAAGAAGTACAGCTTGCCCCGACAGGAAATATGTGCTATAATAACACCTACCCCTCCCCGGGGGGGAGGGGTAGAGAAAGAGTGTTTCCGAAAGGAGTTTTGGCGGAAGTGGACCAAGAGAAGTTCTGATCCGGCGTCATGTTTGTATGGTTTTAGGATGGAGCTTTTGCATGAATGGCCGATCGGTTATTGGATGACATGAATTCTGATTGGCCGGATGGAGTTGGTCTTACTGCGGCGAAGGCTTATTGGCGATATGCGATTAGGGATTCATGGTTGAACCCTTTGACGAATGAATGAGGCGGCGGGTTGG
>JAZSFI010000299.1:0-10426 GCA_045532135.1 Clostridia bacterium
GAAGGAACGCAAAGGAGGCCTTGCCCATAACGCGGCGGCTCATCATGCGGCCGGCGATGGTCACGGTCTCGTTTTCGAGGATTTCAAAGGAAGAAAGGATTTCGTCGGACAGATGGGTTCTGTCAAAACGGGTGATTTCATAGGGGTTCTTTCCGGCTTCGGTCAGCTCGCGAAGCTTATTTAAACGGATTTCGTTCTGTTCGGAAACGGCTTCCTGCGTGAGGGGGGCCTGAACGTTCTGGTTGTCTGCCATGGTGGTTTTCCTCCCGTAAGCGCATGAGTCTGCGCGTGATTTCAGTAAAAAAAGGCCTGCCGACAAGACAGGCCTTATATACGTAAGCCTGTCTGTTATCTGCGTTTGATCTCGCGGATGGTGAGTTTGATCACGCCGCCGGGGGTCTGCGCCTCAACGGTTTCGCCCACATGCGCGCCCATGAGCGCGGCGCCGATGGGGGATTCTGCCGAAATGTGAAGCTTTGCAGGATCAGCCTCGGTGAAACCGACGATGACATATTCGTCCTCTTCCTGATATTCCTCGTCAAACACCTTTACGATGGTGCCGACGGAGACGGAAGTGGTATTGATCTGCGCATCGTCAACGATGATGGCGTTGGCAAGCAGCTCTTCCAGCTGGGCAATGCGGCTGTGAACGCGGGCTTCCTCGTTCTTGGCCTCGTCATATTCGGCGTTTTCGCTCAAGTCGCCGTGCGCGCGGGCTTCGGCAATATCCTTAACAACCTGGGCGCGTTTAACAACCTTCAGATCATACAGCTCGTCTTCAAGCTTTTTCTTTCCATCGGGAGTAAGAACGACGCCTTCCTGGATGTTTTCAGTCATAATGAAACCTCTCTCTACGATGCGTGATTTTGTGCATCATTAAAAAATCGCCGCAAAGCACAATAAGGAACACCGCTTCATATGCGATGCTCCTCCGCTTTCGGACGGGCACATTATACAGCGAACAGGCGAGCTTGTCAAGCGCGTGCATGTTAGGATGGATATATTTATTCGCCAACCAGAAACAATTGTGATACAATTAAAGTCTAAAATAGAAACTGCGAAGGGGAGGCAGGCAGCATGATGAAAATTCTGATCGTTGAGGACGAAAAAGCGATCTCTGATTTTATTTGCGCGGGACTAAGATCAGAAGGATATATGTGTGAGCAGGTTTTTGACGGGCTTGCCGCCTGCGACAAAATCGACGAAAACGCATACGATCTGATTCTTCTGGACGTAATGCTGCCGGGCGCGGATGGATTCGAAATCATGGAATACATACGCCCAAGGGATATTCCGGTTATTTTCATAACCGCAAAGGCGCAGGTGAGCGACAGGGTAAAGGGGCTAAAGCTCGGGGCGGACGATTATCTTGTAAAGCCGTTTGATCTGACCGAACTGATTACGCGCGCGGAAGTAGTATTAAGGCGGTATCAGAAGGGCAAAAGCGAAATCACAAAGGCAGGCGTGACGGTGAATCTCGACAAACGCACGTGCGTAAAGGATGGATGCGAAATCCCGCTTACGGTCAAAGAATTTGATCTTTGCGTGTTTTTTATGAAAAACGCCGGCGCGGCGCTTTACCGCGAAACCATTTATGAGCGCGTGTGGCAGGGGGAATATACGGGAGATTCCAGAACGGTGGATCTTCACGTCATGCGGCTTAGAAAAAAACTTGGCTGGGAGGACACGCTTGTGACGATAAACAGAATCGGTTACAGGCTGAATGCATGAAAAAGATAAAATACAGGCTTTTAAAAAGAACGCTCATCGTGTTTGCATGCCTGACGGCGGTGTTTGCCTCGTCGCTCATCTCCATATCGTTCAAGCGCAGCTATATGCTTCAGCATGCGCACGTCTTTGACGCGCTTTCGGCATGCGCAAAAGGCGTTCAGAGCGCATATGCGGCGTATGTCTTAAAAGGCGCAGATGCAGACATCGATAAGCTCAACGAAATTGCGCGGCAGTATGATTTAAGCGCGAAAATCATTTTGTCGGACAAAGAAAAATCCGCCGTTTCGTATGTTTCCGGCGGCGTCATGACGGCGCAAACCGATCTCAGGCTTGGAAACAAGCTCTTCCGTCTTTCGATCGAAAATCCGCTCTCCGATTTATATTCCATGCGCGATACACTTACAAAAATCTATAAATGCGCATATCTGATTTTCCTCCCCTTAACCGCAATCGTCATGTTTTTGTCCGGTCGATCCATTTCAAGGCCCATTGAAAATCTGACGTTGACTGCGAAGGCGCATTCGGAAGGAAACCGCGCAGCGCGGGCGGATATTCACACAAACGACGAAATCGAAACGCTTGCAAATGCATTCAATCACATGGCGGAGCGCGTGGAAGACGAAATTCAAAGGCGCGAAGAACTGATCGGCGATCTGACCCACGAAATGAAAACCCCGATTCAGGCGATCATGGGCGAATCGGATCTGATGCTGCTTGGAAAGCGCGATGAGGAAGCGGCATTTCAAGCGCTTGAGACAATTTATCATCAGGCGCAAAGACTCGATAAGCTTTCGGGGCGCATGATGGAATGGATTTATCTGTCCGAGGGTGAACAGGCAAATCTTTCCGTATGCGCTCTAAATCGAATCATGCAAAGCACAAAAAATCTTTTTGTCGCAAAAGCCGACATTATAACAGAAGAAACGGATGCGTTCGTATATGCCGACGGCGTGCTTTTGGAAACGCTTATAAGCAATCTGATTGACAACTCCATAAACGCCGGAGCGAAAAATATTGCGCTTTCCGCTGCACGGGAAAGCGGACATGTGGTTCTTTCTGTGACAGACGACGGCTGCGGCATGGACGAAGAGACGCTCCTGCATGCGGAAGAACCTTTTTACCGCGCGGACAAGGCGCGCTCCCGCGCGCACGGCGGAGCAGGGCTCGGGCTTTCTCTGGCGGCGAAAATTGCACGGCTTCATGATACGCGCCTTTTCTACAAATCGGAGAAAGGCAAAGGCACGCGCGTTTCAATACCGCTGAAGGAGGCGCAAAATGATTAGAAAGCTATTTTCGGGTGCGCTTATTCTTTTATTGATCACGTTCGGACTTTTTCTTCCCGATCTGATCGCCCGCGTTTCCGATTGGCGCATAGAAAACGATCCCGTATATGTCGTTTTCTGTCCGGACGAGGAGTTTTCCTACATCGGAACCTTGGAAGACAGGCTGCGCGCGCTCACCAATTACGAAAACATGTCTGTGGACTATAAAAAAACAGGGGAGACCCCATGGGAAAATACCGCGTCTCTCCCGAGCGGCGCAATCAATCTGATCCCCGATCTCGGTGAAGGACAAATCCGCACGCGCGCATTTACCCTGAGCCACAGATCCGTTCCGGTCCAATTCGTCTATTCGGAAACGGAAATGTCGGCAAAGAACGGAAGCGTGCGCGTCATAACGGATGCGGAAACCGGCAGCATCCTCCGCATTTCCGTAACCGGCGCGCAGAAAGCCATCCAAAGCTGGAACATCGTCAAAAAATATGACGCGGAAGGTTTTTTGGGCGTGTCGGGTCTTGACGCATATGCGCTTTTGCGGGAATACGCCCGCCTTTCCGGCTTTTCGGAAATCAGCGATTTGACAAACGGCAATTCTTTCGGCGGCAGCGTTTTAACGGTAAAAGCCGATGTAAAAGGATATCCTTATTCGCTCTGCCTGACCTTTTCAGAAGATGCCGGCACTCTTTTTTATCGGCTGATTCAGATAGAAGGAAAATAACCCGCCTGTTTTCCGGGGATCAGCAATCATATGTTTAAACAGATGTTTCTTTTTATTCCAAATCGGAGCAGTATTTTGTAAGGAATTTGACACAGCAAACGCAGCGTGTTTGTGCTATAATTCTTTCATTGACGCACGTCAAAAAAACAGGAAAGGTTTATCTAAATTATGAAAAAGCTTTTTGCTCTGATTCTCGTTCTTCTTATGTCCCTCGCCTGCGCCGTGGCTGAGGAAGAGGTTACTGTCAACGCCTACTATTTCGATCCCGCGCTCGTTGAAGGCTTCGACGGCAATTTCGTTGAGATCGAAGGTCTTGGACTCATGATGTATCTGCCCGCCAACTTCGTCTCTCTGGAAATCTCCGAAGAAGATCTGGCCAAGGGTGTATACGGCGTTCTGGCTGCAGAAGACGGCACGATGTCCGTTTCCATTACCCTTGCAGGCGTAGCTGACGCAAACGGCAATCTGATTACCGATCTTGAAGGCCTTGCAGCTTTCTATGCGGAAAGCGGCGTAACCGAGATGGAAATCGCTTATTTCAACGATCTTCCCGCGCTGTTTTATACCCTTCACACTCCTGTTACTTACAACAGCCTCGCATTCGTAACCGCTGAAGGCTATTTTATCTCCTTCTCCTTCCTGCCCAACGGTACCGAAGAGATGGCAAACCTTGCCAACGTCATGCTTACTTCCGTAATGCCCGTTGTCGTTGAAGAATAATTTTTCGTCCAAAGCCGCTTCATTTCTGAGGCGGCTTTTTTCTTTTCCTTTCCTGTGATACAATATGGATACATCCATTATGTATCCTATGAATCAGGAGGTGGAATCCAATGAAAAGAAAAATCTGTTTCTTCCTTATTCTGTGTACGCTTTTTTCCTTGCTTGGCTGCGCATTTGCGCAGTACCGCTATCCCGTGTATGAGGTGGCCGGGCGGCCTGCAATTTTGTATCCGTCAAGCGAATTTCGCCCGATGAATGAGGCAATCTGCGGACTTGACGCGGGCACGAAGGTAATCGCAAATTTGGACACAGAAGATATGCTTCTGGTTTCAACGAAAGACGGCATTTGCGGCTGGATGATGAAGGGTCTTTTGAAATTCACCGGCGAATATGCGTCCGTTGATTCCGTTTTGAACGAAGAGCGCATTTCAAAGCGTGAGGATGTAAACATATCCTACATCACAATCGATGAAAAGGCTGTTTTGCGGGAAGATATCGGCTCGTATCCGAAAACCATGTACAGAGGTGAAAAGACGCACGATGTAAAGGCGCTTCTTGTGAATCTTCTCGGCGAAAACTATGTTCAGCAGCCGCGCACCGAATGGTCCAGCAGCACCGATTATGTATCGGAAGCAAATGCCCAGCCGTGGGAAAGAAAATCCGTCCACGTATACGACGACGGCAGCATCTGGTATTACGATCCTTCGGTTTCCTCGGAGCGCGGCGGGGAATACGAGCCGCCGATGATGAACATGCTGCCCGAAGAAAGCATGCTCATCGCAAAAGGGCTTTTAAGCCGCTGTTTCACAAACGGCGAAACCGATCATGTCGGAAAAACGCGTCTCATTCAGGAAAGATGGAGCTTCGCCGACCGCTGGATGACAGACGAGGAATACCGCAAATTCATGTACGAGCGGGATCTTCACTATTTCAATTTTGAACACGTCGCGCCCTCCGGCCTTTCAATTCTGGGCGACAGCATTCTGGCTTCCGTCGGCGTGAACGGCTTAAACGGCTTTGATTTAAAATGGCACGACTTCACGGAATCAACGGAATATATTGCGCCCATCCCTCTTGAAGAAGCCGTAAAAATGGCCAATTCCACAAGAATGGCAAAAGCGACACTTCTGTATGCCGATCTCGTTTACTCCAACTGGATCACCGAAAATGAAGCGTATAACCTGAGCTGGTACCTTCTGACCGATCAGGGCTCCTACGTTGTGGACTGTGTGGAATTAAAACACAAATGCGATTCGTATGAATACTGATATAGAAATGGCCGATCTAAAAGGCGCTGTCTCATTAAAAGCCTAAAACACGAAACCGGGACGGGAAAGGCGCCCCCTACAACGGAAACACGATGGTTTCTTCCTGTAGGGGACGCCTTTCCCGTCCCGTAAGTTCATGTTTTTAAGAAATTTTTCGCTAAAACCAAAGGCAAACCTTGTTTTGAGACTGCTTCTTTTTACCTGCATCAGCTTCTTTTTAGGCGGAAACAGGAAAAGACCTTTTTTACCCGCTGTCTGCGGCGTTCTCTTGCTGCGATTCTTTCCGCAAGATCGCGCGAGCCCACGCCGTATACGAGATACAGGATCAAACCGCTCACCGCCATGATGAATACGGTGGACGCGAGACGGCGGCCGGTAGCGTTGACATTATAGCCGTTCAGGCCTTCTTCCGCGCACATGGTCTGAATAACCATGGCATAGGTTTTGCCGTAGCTGGACTGGAAGGTTGCGCTCATGTCATATTCGGTGAACAGGGCGTTGAAATTCAGCGCAAACACAGCCAGAACGCTGGGCAGGATGATGGGAAGCTTAACTCTGAGGAAGGTTCTCAATCCGCCGGCGCCAAGATTCTTTGCTGCGTCCTCAAGCTCCTCGTCTATGGCATAGAAGGACGCTTTGATCATGCGAAGTGCAAACGGCAGCTTGACCACGGTGTATGCCAGGATGATCAGGATTCGCACATTGTCCCTGTAGTACAGGTTCTTTCCGAATACATACATGACCTCTTCTGAATTGAAGAAGGTACGGTAGGAATAGCAGATGAGGATGGTCGGCAGAAGCCAGGGGAACAAAAGGGAATATTCCAAAGCGGTGGAGCGAAGCTTCTTCTTGTTTTTGAATATGTAGTTGACGGCTACCACCACAATTACGCAGGCAAGCGCCGCCGCAATCGCTGAAATAATGAAGCTCAGCTGGATGCCCTCGACCGTCTGTTCATTGGAGAACACACCGGAGATCGAGCCTTCGCGGATGCGCAGCTTTCCGCGGCTGGTCAGGTATTCATAGTCCTGCTTTCCGAAAAAGTTGATGGTTGTCAGCTGATCAAACGACCAGGATTTGGATGCGATGGCAGGATAATTCTGGAAAGCAAAAATGATGATCATCACAACCGGCGTCATATAAATGATGAAAAGGACATACGCATAGATGTGCGCAAGCACATTGACAACGGGGTTTGAGATCTTCTGCTTGACCAGCTTGGCTTTTGTCTTTGACACAGACAAATAATGTCCCTTGCGCTCATAGGCGGACAAAACCGTCAGAAGAATGATGGTGAACAGCGCAAGGATGATGCTCAAAAGCGCTGCGCGCGCCTGAGGAAAAGCTTCATCCGCAACGGAAGAACCGGCCAGACGCACGATCTCCGGGTTGATGGAGTTGTAACCCAAAAGCGTAGGCGCGCTCATGGCGCAAAGACCGGTGATAAAGGTCATAACCGTCAGGGAGAACATGGTCGGAAGAAGCGTCGGGAAAACAACCTTCCACAGAACTTTAAACGGACCTGCGCCCATATTGCGGGCGGCTTCGACAGTATTGTAATCGATGCCGCGGATGGCGTTTCTAAGAAATAGGGCGTGGTTGGAGGTACAGGCAAAGGTCATGGTAAACAATACTGCTTTGTACCCAGAAAACCAGTTTCTGTCCAGACTCGGAACCATTTCCTTCAGCCATGTGGTGATGATACCGTCGGAATCATAGAGGAAAAGATAACCCGTGACCAGCGCAACGCCGGAATAAATCAGCGTGGTCATATAACCCAGACGAAGAATCCGCGCGCCTTTGATGTCGAAGTATTCCGTCAGAAGCACGATGGAAACGCCCACCACGTTCACGGTAATCACCAGACTCAGCGCGAGTTTTAAGGAATTCCATACGAAGGAAGGCATATTGCCTGCCAGAAAGAACTCTATGACCGCAAAGGGATCGATCTTTCCGGAGGCGTCCTTGGTGGTAAAAATCTGGGTAAGGGTGTTCAGACACGGAAGGAGCATGAAGCCGAAAAACAGATAAACGAAGAAAGCTGTGCCGAATACTTTCCATAAAAGGGAAAGATTCAGCTTGCGGGCGGGCGCCTTTACTGTCATAACGGCCTCCTTACTGTGCCTGGGCGGGGTAGCTCATCACATCGCCGGGATGCACGCCGACATTTACCTTCTCACCGGCCTCATAGATATTGATTCCGTCGTTCTTTTCAATCACCTTGAGGACCTGTGAGCCGACATTGATGTAATACTTGATGTACAATCCATAGTATTCCTGGCTTTCTACGATGCCGGGCAGCTGAATTGCGCCGTCGTCCGCATCTTTGTTCACGCGCAGTCTTTCCAGACGCACAAAATGATGCTTATCCGCTTGAAGATTCATTTTTTCTGCGATTTCAGCGCAAATGGGGTTAATGTCGCCGATGAAGTTACAGACAAATTCCGTCTTTGAATGGTTGTACACCTCGTTGGGCGTTCCGATCTGCTCGATAAATCCGTTGTTGAATACAGCGATGCGGTCGGAAAGGGTGAGCGCTTCTTCCTGATCGTGCGTGACGTAGATCGTAGTGATGCCAAAGTCGCGCTGCATTTTCTTAAGCTCGTTTCTCAGTCCCACGCGCAGCTTCGCGTCAAGGTTGGAAAGCGGCTCGTCCATGCAGATGATGGCGGGGCCGGTGACCAGCGCGCGGGCAATGGCTACGCGCTGCTGCTGTCCGCCGGAAAGCTGAGCAACCGCCTTTTTCAGCTGCTCGTCTGTAAGATCGACCTTTTTTGCGATTTCGCGCACTTTTTTGTCGATTTCGCTCTTTTTGAGCTTTTTCACCTTGAGGCCGAAGGCAATGTTGTCATATACCGTCATGGTGGGGAAAAGCGCATAGGACTGGAAGACGATGCCAATATTTCGCTTTTCAATCGGCACATGGGTGATGTCGTTGCCGTCCACGTTCACTGTGCCGTTGACCGGCTCGATAAAACCGGTGATGGTTCGAAGCGTTGTGGTCTTGCCGCAGCCGGAAGGACCTAAAAAGGTGAAAAATTCGCCTTCCCTGACTTCGACATTGATATTGTGCAGCGCTTCAAAATCGCCGAATTTGACGACGATATCCTTAAGTTCAATCATAGAACAGAGGACTCCCTTCTGCTTATGCCAATAACCGCAGGCATTGCCTGTAAAATAATGAAAATGTAGAAAGAAGGGCGAGCCTGAGCTTGTCAGACTCGCCCGTTGACTCAAAAGAAATTACTTCTGGGTCAGGACTGCCCAGTCGAGGTTGTCCCAATCGGGTTCGGCGGGCGCAGCGGAATTGTCCGCCCAGTAGAAGCCCAGGTTGGTCATGATGTTGGTCCACTCGGAAGAGTGAGCGCCAACGTACTCGGCATAGGTCATGTCGGTGCCTTCGACCTTATTGAGCGCGAAGTTCTTGATGGTATAGATCTCGGGAATGTCTTCGCCGTAGATTTCAGCAACAGCGCCGGCATTGCAGGGGAAGGAGTCGAACTCGTCCGCCCATGCGGCCTGAAGCTCGGCGGAGCCGAACCACTCGGCGAAAGCCTTTACAGCTTCGGTCTCGCGCTCGGTGCGGTCGGCGCGCTCGAGAATGCCGATGTACTCAGCGATGTAGTAGGTGCCGTCGGCGATTTCAACCAGCGCCCAGTTTTCGGGTTCGAGAGCGCCGATGAGGGGATTTTCGGAAGAGTTGGCAGCGTCATCAACCTTGCCGTAGAGGGAAGAGGAATAGAAGGTGGAAACCTGAACGTCGCCTCTGTTCAGGGGATCAAAGCCGGAGCTGTCACCGGTGAACACGCCGTTTTTGCAGTACGCCCACAGGGTCTTCCAGCCTTCGATGGAGATGCCGCCGGCGGGAGACGCGGGATCGGTGAACGCGTAGAGCATGGAGTTGTTGATGTTGCCGTTGGTGGTGCCGCCAACCTTGCCCTGACGATACCAGGTGTAGCCGCAGTTTACGATGTCGGCCCAGTGCTCAAACTTCAGTTCGGCGCCGTTGGTGCCCAGTTCATCGTTTCTGTAGAGCATAAGGATGTTCTGGATAACCAGACCATAGGCTTTGCCGTCATACTTGTACTGGCCGACTTCTTCCGCCCAGGAGGGAGTCCAATCCATAACCTTCAGGTTCTCATAGGTGCCGTTTACCAGCTGGGACCAGCGGACTTCGTTGAGACCGAAGATGATGTCGCCGTCTTTCTTTTCGTTGGCAGCCTGAATGGCGGCTACGTCGCCGGAGATAACCGCGTTGTCATCCATGGAAATGGAGAAGCCGGCTTTCTTGGCTTCCTGAGCCAGCCAGGTAGCGCGCTCAGCGGAGTTGGAGTTGGAGTATATGCGGATGGTCACATCGGAATAATCCTCGGCGGAGGCAACGGTGCAAAGAGAGAGCGCCATCACCAGGATTATCAGCAGGGAAACGAGCTTTTTCATGGGAATGTACCTCCTTGTTGAGTTGAGTAATTTGGAAACGAGAATACCAATCGAACAGATTATAACATAAATGCGAATCAGTGTAAAGAAATAATTTTCATGTGTTCCGGCCATACACAGCAAAGAAAAAGAGGAACGCAAAACGCCCATAAAACAGGCATTTTGCGTTCCTTGTTCCTTTGTGATTTGCATTTTATCCCAACACAACTTCAAGCACAATCATAAGCGCAAAGCCGACGGCAAACGCAATCGTTCCCGCGTGGCTGTGT
>JAZSFI010000575.1:0-6108 GCA_045532135.1 Clostridia bacterium
GGCAGGCACTTTCGTGTCTGCCGTTATTTTATTGCTTCATTGAAAAAATGAGAGCCTTTTTGATTCATGAATGTTTTCTGAGAGAAAAGACCGGATTTTTATGCCTTCTGAAAATCCCTTGTCGTATAATTTCTGAATGCCTTCCTTGTTTTTTGAAAGCGTTGAAACGCCGCAGGTGTCATCGGGGGATAGAATGAGAACCTTTCCTTCCTTTGCGTATTCCTGCGCTTTTTTTATGCCTGAATTGTATTTTTCAAAGCGGGTTTCAAGCTCTTTTGCAGCGTTTGGGTAGGTGCGGCTTAAAATTTTCGCGATGGCGAGATCCTTGCCCGGCTCGCGGATATGGGATTCGGGAAGCGTCAAAAGAAGAACGACCTTCTGACAGCCCATCTTAAACGCTTTGTCAACCGGCACAGGATCGGAAAGCGCGCCGTCAAAATAGGGAATCCCGCCGATAAAATAGGGCTTGCAAACCACGGGAATGGAGCAGGAGGCTTTACAGATATCGTAATTGTCCAAGGACATATCGTCTTTTGTAAAATATCGGGGCTTTCCGGTTCGGGCGTCGGTTGCAATCACGATAAACTCAGACGGGTTGTTTTTTAGCGCCTCGTAGTCGAGCGGGTTTTCGCCGCCTGTTCCGCTCAAGGCGGAATAGACGTAATCAAAGCCGATGTAGGAGCCGGTTTTCAGCATATTCCGAAAGCTCATGTATTGTCGGCGGTGGACGTAATCCATATAGAAAATGTGGTTTCTGCCCATCTGCCCTGAAAGAAAGCTGGTCAGATTCGCGCTGCCGGCGGAGATGCCGAAACAAATATCAAATTCGATTTTTTCCCGGGCGCAGTATTCCAGTGCGCCTGCGGCAAACGCGCCGCGAAGGCCGCCGCCCACGTCAATGATGCCGATTTTCTCTTTCATGTCACTTTCCTCCCGGATAAGAATATTATATCGCGCAACCGGTTTTTGTTTCAAGGACAAAAATGTGACGGGGACAAAAAGTTTGAAAATTCTTTGAATACGCAGGATATTCTTCTCTTTTTACAAAAGTTTTTACAGGAGCGTGTTATAATAGGCTTGTTTAAAGACAATTCGGCGCTTTCAGGCGCTTTAAGGAAGGGATACTATGAAGGTTGTACTTGAAAATCTCACCAAGAAATTCCCGGGAAGAACCAAAAAGGATCCGGGCGTGACCGCCGTCAACAACTTTAATATCGAGATCCCTGATGGAAAGCTGATCGGCCTTCTGGGTCCGTCCGGCTGCGGAAAGAGCACCGCGCTCAATCTTTTGTCCGGTCTTCTTGCGCCCACGAGCGGCAGAATTTTCTTCGGCGATGAGGACGTGACCGAGGTTCAGCCGGAAAAAAGAGGCATTGGCCTTGTTTTTCAGAACTATGCGCTGTATCCGCATCTGACGGTGATCGAAAACATACTGTTTCCGCTTGAGAATCTGAAGGGCAGTGAAAAGCTTTCGCGCGATCAGATGATGAAGCGGGCGATGGAAGCAGCGAAGCTGGTTCAGATCGAAACGCTTTTAAACAGAAAGCCCAAGGAGCTTTCCGGCGGTCAGCAGCAGCGCGTTGCGATCGCCCGCGCCCTTGTCAAGATGCCGCGTCTGCTTCTTCTGGACGAGCCGCTTTCAAACCTTGACGCGAGACTGCGCCTTCAGACGAGAGAGGAAATCAGCCGCATTCAGAAGGAAACCGGCATCACCACCATCTTTGTCACCCACGATCAGGAGGAAGCGATGTCCATTTCCGATCAGATTATCGTGATGAAGGACGGCGTAATTCAGCAAATCGGCGCGCCGCAGGACGTGTATGACGATCCGGCCAACCTGTTTGTCGCAGAGTTTTTGGGAACGCCCCAGATCAACACCTTTGAAGGCGAGGTCAGGGACGGAAAACTGTACATCGGAAATGAAGCGGTTTTGAATGTCAAAAACGTAAGCGATCAGAAGGTCTATGTCGCGGTGCGTCCCGAGGCGTTTATTCCCGATCCCGAAGGGCCGCTCTCATGCAACTTCAAAGCCCTTGAAGTCATGGGCCGCGATATCAGCGTCGTTTTCTCCAGCAAATTTTCCGAGCGCAAGGCGCTTCGCGCGATTATCGGCGCGGATGTGAAGGTTGAGCCCAAGGACGGAATCGTGCGTTTCCGCGTAAGAAGCCCAAAGACCGAAATTTTCAACCGCGATACCCGCCGGCGCGTATACTACGAGGAAGCGTAAAGGGGGCGCAAGAAAATGATGGAGAAAAGAGAGATCAAAGGCTGGCTGTACCTCTTGCCCGCGATGCTGTTTCTGGGCGTGTTCATGGTATATCCGCTCATTGACGTATTCATCTATTCGTTTGAAGAGGAATTCAATTTCGCTTCCCAGTCCTTCAAGGGCTACGGATGGGCGAATTACGGCTTTGTCCTGCGCGATCCGTTTTTCCTGCAGGCGATCAAAAACACCTTTATTCTCGTGATTATCACCGTGCCGCTTTCAACCGGTATTGCGCTTCTGATTTCACTTGGTTTAAGCAGCATAAAACCGCTCAGATCCTTGTTTCAGACGCTGTATTTTCTGCCTTATGTTACCAACACGCTGGCGGTCGGATTGGTTTTCATGATTCTTTTCAAGAAAACGACGGTTTCCGACGGCCTTGTAAACCTGCTGATCAACTGGTTTGGCGGAGAGTCTGTAGACTTCATCTCAGGTCCTTATTGGGCGAAGATGCTGGTCATGTGCATCTATACCGTTTGGGTGGTCATGCCGTTTAAAATCCTGATTCTTACAAGCGCGCTGGCTTCCGTTAACGAAGACTATTACAAGGCTGCGAAGATGGACGGCACGGGAAAATGGAGAACGTTCAGAAAGATTACGCTTCCGATGATTTCGCCCATGATCTTTTATCTCGTGATCACCGGCTTTATCGGCGCGTTCAAGGCGTATTCCGATGCGGTCGCGCTGTTCGGAACGAATCTGAACGCAGCTGAAATGAATACAATCGTAGGTTATGTCTACGACGTTCTTTACACCGATGGCGGCGGGTATCCGTCCTATGCCTCGGCTGCGGCGATTATCCTGTTTGTCATCGTTCTGACCATTACCGTGATTAACCTTCTGGTCAGCCGTAAGCACGTGCATTATTAATGGGGGAGTCAATGAGATGAAGCTGAATAAAAACGGTCGCATGTCAAATGCGCTTTTTAAAACAGGCGTCTATTTCGGCCTTACTGTCTGGGCGCTCATCGTTCTTTTCCCGTTTTACTGGATGCTGCTTACTTCCATTAAGAGCTACGGCGCGTACAACGCAGAGAGCGTCCCGAAGTTTTTCACGCTTACGCCTACGTTTGAAAACTATCGGTATGCCTTTACCGAGGTCCCGCTGGCAAGATATTTTATCAACACGCTCATATATACATTTGCAACGACCTTTCTGATGGTCGTTGTAACGGTGCTTGCGGCGTTTGCCTTTGCGCGCTTAAACTTCAAGGGAAAAAACCTCATGTTCACTTTGTTCCTTGCCCTTATGATGATTCCGTATGAGCTTGTGATCATCACGAACTTTGTTACCATCAAAAAGCTTGGGCTGGACAATACGTTCTCGGGTTTGATTCTTCCCTCAGTTACAAGCGTATTCTACATTTATCTTTTGCGCGAGAACTTTGCGCAGATTCCGGATCAGTTGTATTATGCCGCAAAGGTGGACGGCACGAGCGATTTAAAATACCTTCGCCGCGTCATGATGCCCATCAGCAAGCCTACCATTATCACCATTGTAATTCTCAAAATCATCGAGTGCTGGAATTCCTACGTGTGGCCGCGCCTGATTACCGACAACCCCGATTACTATCTTGTGTCCAACGGCATTCAGAAAATCAGGGAAGAGGGCTTCGGCCGCGAAAACATTCCTGCAATGATGGCGGCGGTCGTGGTTGTGTCCGTTCCGCTGATCGTATTGTTCCTCGTTTTTCATAAGCGCATCATGGAAGGCGTTTCGAGAGGAGGCATCAAGGGATGAGAAAATATTTGTGTTTCCTCATTGTGCTTGTTGTTCTTGCCGTTTCCTTAACCGGCTGTCACGGCGTGAACGAGAAGGCGGCGTTTGTTGTGCCGGAAGCGTTTGACGAGAGTAAAACGTACGAGATCTCCTTTTGGGCTAAAAACGACACCAACAAAACCCAGACCGAGATTTACGAAAAAGCGATTTCTGATTTTGAAAGATTGTATCCGAATGTAAAGGTAAATCTCAAGCTTTACAACGATTACGGCAGAATCTATAACGACGTCATCACGAACATCAATACCGATTCCACGCCCAATGTCTGCATCACTTATCCCGACCACATCGCAACCTACATGGCCAGTGAAAACTGCGTGGTTCAGCTGAATGAGTTGATTGCAAACAAAAAATACGGTCTCGGCGGAAGCGAAGTTCGTTTTGACGCGCCGAAACTCGATGAAATCGTGCCCAAGTTTCTTTCCGAATGCGTGATTGACGAAAACTACTATGCGCTTCCCTTCATGCGTTCAACGGAAGCATGTTATATTAATAAGACGCTTGTGGAAAAATTGGGATACACGCTGCCTGAGACCCTCACGTGGGATTTTGTGTGGGAAGTTTCTGAAGCCGCCGCAAAGAAGGATGAAAACGGTGTATACATCGCAAACGGCCAGAAAAAAATGATTCCGTTCATCTACAAATCCACCGACAACATGATGATTCAGCTGCTCAAGCAGATGGATGCGCCTTATTCCAATGAAAACGGCGAAATTCTCATTTTCAATGACACGACAGGCGATATCCTGCTTGATATTGCTGAACACATCAGAAAAAATGCGTTCTCGACCTTCACAAGAGACTCATACCCTGCCAACCACTTAAATGCCGGGCGCTGTGTGTTCGCCATTGACTCCACTGCGGGCGCGACATGGATGGGAAGCTATGCGCCTCTGTCCGACATTCCGCCGGAGGATTTTGTAGAGTTCGAAACGGCTGTATATCCGATTCCGCAGGTGGATCCCGAAAATCCCATTATGATTTCCCAGGGTCCTTCGGTTTGCATCTTCAATAAGGACGATCCGAACGAAGTGCTCGCCTCGTGGCTGTTTACACAGTTCCTTTTGACCAACGAAGTACAGCTCAATTATTCTTCGACCGAGGGTTATGTCCCGGTCACGTTAAAGGCGCAAAAAACCAATGAATACAAGGATTATCTTTCAAGAGCGGGCGAGGACAACAACCATTACTACGATGTAAAAATCAAAGCTGCAAAAATCCTTATTGACAATCTTGACAATACCTTTGTAACGCCTGTTTTTAACGGCTCCGCTTCCCTTCGAAACGCGGCGGGTCAGCTGATTGAAACGGTGCTGAAAAACGTAAAGCGCAATAAAACCGTGAATGAGGAAACCATGCCCCAATTGTACGATGAGATGATCGCAATGTACCGTTTGGATATGGAAAAAGGCGGACCGCTTCCCAAAACCTCCGTGATGCTGCTTTGCGGCATTGCTCTTGTGTGGATTTGCATCGCTTCTTATGCAGGAATTAACTTCCTGCAATCGAAAAGAAAAGCAAAATAAACATAAGATACTTGAACTTCTTAGAATTTGTTGTATAATTAGTGTGTATCCCGACAAACGTGAAAAAAGGAGATAACATCATGAAGAAGATTTCTCTCGTTATCCTCGCCCTTCTTATGGCAATGGTATTTGCCTGCCCCGTATTCGCTGAAGGCGTTATGTCCTATCAGCAATTCGTAGAAGCTGAACTCGACGCCGAAGTTACTGTTGAAACCTATATCATGGCCAAACAGGGCTGGTGGGAGAACAAAGGTGTCGGCAACGCCACCTTCTATACCCAGAACAATGAAGGCGCTTACTTCCTGTACAACATGCCCTGCTCTTTGGAAGAGTATGAGCTTCTCACCCCCGGCACCAGAATCCGCGTAACCGGCTATAAAGCTGAGTGGGCGGGCGAAGTTGAAATCGTGGACGCCACCTACGAGATTCTCGATCAGTTCGTTATGGAAGCTATGGACGTGACTGCGCTTCTCGGCACCGAAGAACTCATCAACTACCAGAACCGTTTTGTTGCCTTCAAGGGCATGACCGTTGAA
>JAZSFI010000349.1:0-4091 GCA_045532135.1 Clostridia bacterium
CAGGTCGCGCCCATGCGCAGCCAATCGCCGGGGATGGCGAAATCCCTGCGCGATTCGACGGTTCTGGAATAGGACACGCCGCAAAGACGCAGAATGTCTCTAACATCGTCCGAATAGGTTCCGAACGGATAAGCCATGCCGCGGATGATGGTATTAAAGGCGTCTTCAAGCTCCTGTCTGTCTTTGATAATCTCCATGACCGCTGCGGGCGTGGGGAGGGATTCAAGGAAGGGATGGCTGTACCCATGGATGGCGACCTCGATATCATCGCCTTCGTAGGCCTTCAGGCATTCGTTTTTTGTCATGCGCCTGTGCACCTGTCCCTCGGGATATACCGTGCCCTCTTCGGCGAACAGACCCGCGCCGATGTTGAATGTGCCTTTTACGCCGTTTTTGCGCATGATTTCAATCAGGCGAACATCCTGCTGAACCCCGTCGTCGTAGCTCATGGTAAAAGCTTTTTCTTTTCCACCGGGGAAGCGCAGACGCATGTTCTTCATAAGTATTCCTCCGTTCATTAAAAGCTTTCTTCGCTGGTTTCATCAAATCCGCCGCTCAGCATGGAAAGGATGTTCTGCGCTTCCTCATAGGCGGAGAAGGGGACAAGCACAGAAATTACGTCAAGGCGCATTGCGATATTCATGCCGAAGGCGTCAGCGTGTCCTCCTTTGAAAAGCGCCGGGATGCCGTGATCCTTCAAAAGAGGTTTGAGCATTTCAGCTTTTAAATAGTCCACCTTGTCAAGCAGAACCGGCTCGTTGTCTTCCGGAACGGACAAGGGCGGCTCGTGTCTGCATTCAGGGCAGGTTTCAAGATTCGAATACACTTTTAAACACTTTGGACAGTATTTTTTCATGAAGACTCTCCTTTCAGTCGCGTCTTCTGTTGCCCTGCGCAATTGCAATCAAGCGCAGAAGCTGCAAAATCGCGGAAACCGCGCTGACTACATATGTCATTGCAGCAGTGGACAGCATGGCGCGCGCCATGGATTTCTCCGATTCCGCCAAAATGCCGTTTGCGCTCATAAGGCGCATGGCGCGGCCGGATGCGTTGAATTCGACGGGAAGCGTGATGAGGGTGAAAAGAACAATCAGAACATATAGCGCGATGCCGACATTGACCAAGGGAGAAATTCCCAGCACGAGGCCGAGGAAGAAAATGGGCCAGGAAAGTTTCGAACCGAAATTAACCATGAAGACACTGGAGGTTCGAAGCATGAGCGGCTGATAGCCTTCGGCGTGCTGAATGGCGTGTCCCGCTTCGTGAGAAGCGACGGATACGGCGGCGACGCTTGCGCTGTTTGCGACCGCTTCAGAAAGGCGCAGCGTTTTGGAGGAGGGGTCGTAGTGGTCGGTCAGTGTGCCGTGGGCAAGCTCGATTCTGACATCGGCCAGCCCGGCATCGTCAAGAAGCTTTCGGGCGGCTTCGTGTCCGCTCATGCCGCTTGACACCGGAACCTTGCTGTATTTTTTAAATTTCGAGGATACTGACATCTGAACGATCAGAGAGACAAAAAACATAAGGATGATCAGAAAATAGAGAAAATCGGAAGACATTGCTTGTAACTCCTTTCAATAGAGGATGTCAGTATTATAGCACATTTCTTTTGATTTTACCATGCCTTCATATCGATTATCTTCCAGACGCCGTTTGTCATTTCTGCGCGGTAATAAAGGGGCGCAGCTTCAAAAAATGCCGGAGCGGACTTCGACAGCGCGGCAACGGCGCTTCTTCCGTCGGGCGGCGTAAAGAGAAGGGGACGAATCGAGGCGGCGCTTCGAATCAGCGCATTTGTCTGTTCGTCCATGGAAAATTCGGGTGCAAAATATTCGGAAAGTTCATCTTCTAAACTGTACAATATGGATTCCGCCGCACACACGGCGCATTCGAAGGGCGTTACGGCGCGAAATTCTTTATCGGGGCTTTTTTGAATGCGCGATGATTCCATTTGAAAAACTGCGTCGTTCTTTAAATAAATTTCTTCCGTTTCATGCCCCGCAAGGTCGCCGGTTTCTTTAATCAGGCGTATCCGGCCGCCGGGCAGAAAAGAGATGTCCTTTCCCAAGAGGGAAATGAGCATATGCTCGCCCGTCTGTGTAAGGATGAGGGCGTAGCGAAGATCTGTTCGGGCGCTTCCTGATACATATAAAACGCCGTCGCCCTCTGCAAACACGGGTTCGTCTGCGTATTTTGGCAGCGGATGCACGCTCATGCGTCCCTGAAATTCCGTTTCAAGATAGGCGCCGGCGGGCGTTTTTATGTATTTGAAGGTTCGTCCGGCGCCGGTCAGCGTTTTTATGAAGGGCGCGCCGGTATGAATAATGTTTATGGGCAGGCGGATTTCGGTAATTCCGAACGGCCATGAAGTGACGGTTGCGCCGCTTTCCCCGGGAAAAGATTGAGATAAGGGCTTTCCGTTTGAAAACACAATTTTTATGCTCACAGGCAGCGCCATCGGATGAAACGGACGAAATTCCAGATTGACTGCGCCGTAGGGTGAAACGGGTCTGAAAATGGGCGCTTCTTTCCTGACTTCGCCCAGATATGTGCCGTTTGCATATACAAGACCCTCCGAATCGGACGTAAGCATGATCATCGGATGCATGTTTTTTACCTCCCGAAAACAGTGTATGGAATGACAGCAAGCTTAATGACCGGATAAAATTTCGTTTCGAATGATAAAAATGTGTGAATATTTTTCATTTGTGCCGAAAATTGTGCTATAATATTATATCTGTTTGTTCGAATGGAGGAATTTATGTGGTAAACGGCAGCGTACAGCTGTGGGATGCAGGCGTTTGGTCGCTGATTGTGACAGCGGCGATTCTGCTGGGTTCCATGCTTTTGGCAAACTCTCTGAGACTCAGAATCAATTTTTTGAGAAGATCGCTTGTTCCTTCAAGCGTTATTGCAGGATTTCTGGTTTTGCTTGAGAGATGGGCGTACAAGGCCATCACAGGAAATCAGCTTCTGGATGTTTCGATGCTTGAAACGCTCACCTATCACGGACTGGGCATCGGATTTGTGTGCCTTGCGCTTCGAAATCTCAAGCAGGACAAGGATGTAAACTCCAAAAGGGATGTCTTCAATACGTCGCTTGTCGTTGTGAATACATATCTTATTCAGGCGATTGCAGGACTTGCCATTACAATCATTCTCTTCTATGCGATCGGTTCCTTTGCAGCCTCCGGCATGCTTCTGCCCATGGGCTTCGGACAGGGTCCCGGCCAGGCGTACAACTGGGGCCACAATTATCAGGAGATGGGTTTTGAAGGCGGCGTTTCCTTCGGCCTTTCCGTTGCGGCGTGCGGCTTCATTGCAGCTTCCCTGGGCGGCGTTGTATATCTTTTTATCATGCGCAGACGCGGTCTTGTGAAGTTCACCGAGAATGCGGAGCAGATTGAAAACCTGTCGGCCGAATCCATTTCCTCGCCCAACGAAATCCCGATGTCCGAATCAATGGACAAGCTGACGGTTCAGTTTGCCATGATCATTGTGACATATGCGCTTGCTTACGCCTTTATGTGGGGCATGAACGAGCTGTTCGGCGGCATCAAGTTCTATGACAACACCGTAAAACCCCTGATCTGGGGCTTCAACTTCTTAATCGGCACGGCCATGGCGGTATTTATGAAGGTGATTTTCTCCGGCTTTAAGAAGATGGGCCTTATGAAGAGGGAATATCTGAATAACTTCATGATGAACCGCGTTTCCGGCCTCATGTTCGACATTATGGTTGTGGCGTCCATCGCCGCCATCGACCTGACCGCCTTCAAACGCAAGGAATTCCTGATTCCCCTGATTTCCATCTGCGTGGTCGGCATGATTCTGACTTTTATCTACTGCCGCTTTGTTGCGAAACGCATTTTCCCCGGCTATGAGCACGAGGCGTTTTTGTCCCTGTACGGCATGCTGACCGGAACGGCGTCCACCGGCGTAATCCTGCTTCGCGAAATCGACCCCAAGTTTGAAACGCCTGCTTCCAACAACCTTGTTTTCCAAACCCTCTGGGCGATCGTATTCGGTTTCCCGATCCTTCTTCTGATGGGCTATGTCGCAAAATCCATGCTGTGGGCGTATCTGACGCTTGC
>JAZSFI010000149.1:0-3358 GCA_045532135.1 Clostridia bacterium
AGACGTCATCATCAATGAAGAGGCGGGAACGCTTACCATCACCGACAACGGCATCGGCATGACCGAAGAGGAGATCGAAAAATACATCTGTCAGGTCGCTTTTTCCGGCGCGGAAGAATTTTTAAAGCAGTATAAGCCCGACGAGGGTGAGTCGAGCGGCATCATCGGCCACTTCGGTCTCGGCTTTTACAGCGCGTTTATGGTTTCAAAGAAGGTTGAAATTGACACGCTGTCCTGCGCTGCAGGCGCGAAAGCCGTTCATTGGACGAGCGAGGACGGCATGGAATACGAAATCGAGCCCTCCGGCCGCACAGAAGCGGGCACGAGCATCGTTTTGCATCTGAACGACGCGGACAAGGAATTCTTAAACCTCTGGACGCTTCGCCAGACCCTTGAAAAATACTGTGCGTTCATGCCCACCGAAATTTACGCAAGCGAGATCAAAAAGCCTGAGGTCGATGCGGACGGCAAGGAAAAAGCGCCCGCTGCACCCGTGCTCATCAACGAAACGCATCCCCTTTGGATGAAAAAGCCCAACGAATGCACCGAGGAGGAGTACAGGGAGTTTTATAAAACCGTATTCCACGACTTCGATGAGCCGCTTTTCTGGATTCATCTGAATGCCGAGTTCCCCTTCAACTTAAAAGGCATTCTGTATTTCCCCAAGCTCAAAAACGAGTTTACCTCCTCTGAAGGCGTGATCAAGCTTTTCAACAATCAGGTGTTTGTCGCCGACAACATCAAGGAAGTCATTCCTGAGTTTTTGATGCTTTTAAAGGGCGTGATCGACTGCCCCGACCTGCCGCTCAACGTTTCCCGCTCCTTCCTTCAGAACGACGGACAGGTCAAAAAGATTTCCGACTACATCACGCGCAAGGTGGCCGATCGTCTGGTCAGTGAATTCAACACCAAAAAGGCCGACTATCAGAATTACTGGAAAGACATCCATCCTTTCGTCAAATACGGCTGCATTCGCGACGAAAAGTTCTTTGAGCGCGTAAAGAGCGCGATCATCTATAGGACCACTTCTGGCGAATTCCTGACGCATAAGGAATACAAGGACAAGAATTCCGACGGCGAAGAGACGATCATGTACTACACCAGCGACGAAAAGCGTCAGGCGCAGATGATCGAAATGTTCGTTAATCAGGATAAGGACGTTGTCGTCATGGATACTTTGATTGACAACAACTTCATGTCCTTCCTCGAGTATGCCGCCAAGGACGACCGCATTCAGTTCCGCCGCGTGGACGCAGGACTCGACGGTCTTACTGAAAACGCCGAAACCGACAAAGCGCAGGAAGAAGAGCTTCAGAATATTTTCCGCACCGCCATGGGCGATCAGGAACTGGACGTTAAGCTCGTGACGCTCAAGAGCGAAGAAATGCCCGCAATGATCACGGTCGAAGAGCAGACCAGACGTTTTTCGGAAATGAGCCGCGCATGGGGCGGCGGCATGCAGATGCCCGAAAAGCGCACGCTGACCCTCAACAAAAAGCATTCGCTGGTCGAGTATCTTTTGAAAACCGACGGCGAAAATGAAAAAACCGCGCTCGTCTGCGAGCAGCTGATGGATCTTGCTGAAATGGCGCGCCAGCCGCTGGTTGCCGAAAGAATGGTCAACTTCATTAAGCGGAGCACAAAGATTCTGTCGCTCGCAGTGGAAGAAAACTAAATTTATGCAAAAGAGATTGCCGGATAACGGGCAGTCTCTTTTTTGCTGCGTGAAACTGCAGGGCGGGGGCTGGCTCCCGCCGAACAAAGGATTCTTTTCAGCGCCGAATGCTTCTTTTAAAAGGACATCGGATGCGCTTTTGCACGCTTTTTTCTTCAGACTTTTTAAGAAAATTCCCGGGCAAGATTAAGAAATTCTGCGCGGTAATCTTTATCTTTTTCCTGTACAATGGATGCATTCCGAGGGAAAGGAGGAAACGTATGCACTTTCGGCATGAAATGAAGATTGAGATTTCTTTGTCCGACTGCATGCAGATCCGCATGCGGCTGAACGCAGTCATGAAAAAAGACGCGCATGGCGAAAACGGAAGATACGAAATCAGAAGTCTGTATTTTGACAATATTGACGATCGCGCGCTGACGGAGAAAACGGACGGCGTGAACAGGCGGGAGAAATACCGAATCCGCATGTATGACAGGAATCCGGATTTTCTGAAGCTTGAGGTCAAAAGAAAGATCAACGCTCTGACCAATAAGGAAAGCTGCGTGATCGGGCGCGAGAGGGTTAATGAAATATTGACGGGCAATACGGCATGGATGCCCCTGAGCGATTCCCGGCTGATCCGCGATTTGTATGACAAGATGAGGTTTGAGGGCTTTCGCCCAAAGACCATCGTCGAATACACGCGCGAGGCGTTTGTGTATCCGGCGGGCAATGTGCGCGTGACGCTGGATTATGACATCCGAACCGGGATGACGGGCACGGATTTTCTCTGCCCCGACTGCGTGACTTATCCGGCGTGGGATGGGCGGATTCTGCTTGAGGTCAAGTGGGACGGATTTTTGCCGGATGTGATCCGGGACGCCGTATATGTGGACGGTCGTACAATAGGCGCGTTTTCAAAATATGCGCAGGCGAGAATTTATGGGTAAATGAAGGAGGACAAACAATATGAGCTTTTCTGATATTTTTAAGTCGGGGTATCTTGAGAATATTTCGGCGGTGACAATTCCCGAAATGGCGGTCGCGCTGCTGCTTGCGCTGGGCCTGGGACTTTTTATTTTCCTTGTGTACAAAAAGACGTATTCTGGCGTCATGTATTCAACGAGCTTCGGCGTTACATTGATTGCGCTTACGATGATTTCAACGCTTGTGATTCTGGCCGTGACCAGCAATGTCGTTTTGTCCCTCGGCATGGTGGGCGCGCTGTCCATTGTCCGCTTTAGAACGGCCATCAAAGAGCCGCTGGACATTGCGTTTTTGTTCTGGGCGATCGCGGCGGGCATCGTGCTTGCAGCGGGTATGATTCCGCTTGCGGTGATCGGCAGCTGCCTGATCGGACTTGTGCTTATGATCTTTGTCAACCGCAAAAGCCATGTGCGCCCTTACATGATGGTGATCCGCGCAGAGGATCATGCGGGCGAAGCGCGGGCGATGGAGGAAGTCAAAAAACACGTAAAACGCATGGCCTTGAAAGGCAAGTCCGTTTCAAAGGGCGAGGTTGAGATCAATCTGGAAGTTCGCCTAAACAGTGAAAACACCGATTTTGTGAACGGAATCAACGATCTTGAGGGCGTGAAAAGCTGCGTGCTTGTGACCTATAACGGCGAATATATGGGCTAAGGAGCAAAAAAATATGGCTTCTTCAAAACGGATGAACCTGATTTCGATAATCGCGATCGT
>JAZSFI010000049.1:0-2821 GCA_045532135.1 Clostridia bacterium
GGGAAAGAAATGAAAAGATGGATGATTCCTGTTTTGCTTATTTGCATTGCAGTTTCTTTTTCCGCTCTTTCAGAGAAGGAATATACATTTAAGGATGATACGGGCAAAAGCATTGCGCTGTCAGTGAAACCTGTAAAAACAGCGGTTCTCTTTTCGTCCTTTGCCGATATGTGGATCCTTTCCGGCGGAACAGTTTTTATTACGGTCGGCGAGAGCGTTAAACGCGGAATTTCCCAAGAAGATGTAATGCTTGTAGACGACGGTGCGGGAAAAAACATAGACTTGGAAACGCTCGCGCTCAGCGGAGCAGACTTTATTATCGGATCTTTGGATATTCCTGCACATGAAAAGGCAAGAGAGACGCTTGAAAAACTGAATGTGCCTTTTGCGCTTTTCAGGGTTGAAAGTATTTTGGATTATCTTCGCGTATTTGAAATCATGACAAGCATCAATGATAATGAGCAGGCGTATCGGGGATATGGTCTTAAAGTTTACGAAGAAGCGCAGAAGACGGTCCAAAAGGCGCAAAGCTACAAAGAAAATAATCCGCAGGAAATTCTCTTTATCCGTTCAGGATCTGGCTATACTTCAGCAAAGGCAAAAACAAGTCAGATGCATTTTGCGGCGAAGATGCTCGAGGAGCTTGGTGCAGAGAATATTGCTGACGATGTGCCTGTCATAATTGACGGTCTGAGTTTTGAGGAAATCTATTTAAAAGACCCGGATGCGATTTTTATTTCCCTCATGGGAGACGAGGAAGCAGCGAAAAAATACATGGAATCGCTTCTTTCCAAAAAGAAGTGGCAGGCGCTGACTGCCGTTAAAAATGGCAGATGCTACTTTTTGTCAAAGGAACATTTTCAGTTTAAGCCCAACAGGGAGTGGGCGATTGCCTATGAGGAAATGGCAAAAATGCTGTATCCGGAATGGACGGATGAATAATGACGGGAAAGAATAAATATCTTCTATATTTTTTAGGAGCTCTTTTGCTGTTTATATCTGCATGTCTCTCAGTTCGCCTCGGAAGCGAAACTTTATCATGGCGCGAGTTTTTTATGGGATTGATTGGGAAAAAAGGCTTTGAGCGCATCACGTTTGTTCTTTGGAATCTCCGTTTTCCGAGAATGCTTGCTGCAGTGGTTGCAGGCGTTGGATTGTCTGTTTCCGGCCTCGCGCTTCAGAATCTTACAGGAAACGAGCTTGCGGGTCCGAATATTATCGGCGTGAATGCGGGGGCAGGCTTTTTTGTGATTCTGGGTATGTATTTTATGCCCGGGTTCGCGAAAGTTTTACCGCTTCTTGCTTTCTTGGGCGCCTTTTTGGCAACGCTTTTCATACTTCTTCTTTCGTTTTCTCAAAAGAACGGAAAAAATGCCGTTATACTTGCCGGTGTTGCCGTGACGGCGCTTCTCAATGCCGGAATTTCGCTCATTTCCCGCTTGGATACCGATCTTCTTACACTGTATAACGATTTTTCTGTTGGCGGAATTTCAGAGATTGAAGCAAAGAGCCTGATTCTTCCGTCGATTATGATTGTGCTTTCGATGGCTGTTTTGTTGCTGTTTTCAAAGGATATCGATGCGATGATGCTGGGCGACGGCATTTCAAGATCGCTTGGCGTAAACGTACGGCTGGTTCGTCTTATTGCTGTTTTATCTGCCAGCGCAGCAGCCGGCGCAGTTGTAAGCGTTGCAGGTTTATTGGGCTTTGTTGGGCTCATCGTTCCGCATATGGCGCGAAAAATGATCGGAGCTTCAACCGGAAAAGCGCTTTTTCTGTCGGCGCTTTTGGGCGCGATTATGGTTCTTATTGCCGATATTGCAGGAAGATCGTTGTTTTCGGGAACGGAAATTCCGGTCGGTATCGTTATGGCGCTGATCGGCGTGCCTTTTTTCCTTTATCTGATTATCAGGAGGCGCGAGGCATGATTGAATTCAAAGATGTATCGCTCTTTCAAGGGAAAAAGAAGATTCTTGATAAGATATCGTTTACGTGTGAAAAGGGAAGAATTACAACAATTATCGGAAAAAACGGCGCAGGAAAAACAAGCGCCCTTAAATGCCTGACCGGAGAAAATGACTGTGAAGGTACGATTTTTCTAAATGGACATGATATTGGAAGCTTTACACAGACTGAACGCGCCAAACACATTGCATATCTTCCGCAGTTTCTGCCCGACGCACCGTTTACCGTATATGAGCTTGCGGCGCTTGGCAGAAGACCATATCAGCGAAGAATCGGGAAGCTAACGCAAAAGGACAGGGAGCTGATCGAAAAAGCGTTGGCTTTCACGGATATGTGCGCCTTTTCTGAAAGATACATCGGCTCTTTATCCGGCGGTGAAAAACAAAGGGCATATCTTTCGATGGTGCTTGCAAAAGATTCTGACACGCTTGTTCTGGACGAACCGGCGGCTTACATGGACGTGGCGGTGGAGAAGGAGATGTGCGACCTTCTTTGTGCGCTTTCAAAAGAGTATGGAAAGACGATTGTTCAGGTAATGCACAACTTAACGCGCGCTGTCAATCATTCGGATAAAATTGTGATTCTGGACAAAGGGCGCGTGATTGCGCAGACGAGCGCAGAAAAAATAACGAGCACTGATTTGATTGAAGAAATTTTCTCTGTGAAAAAAGGCGTTTTTGTGTCCGGGGATGAAAAAGATCAAATTGTATATCTTTAACAGGCGCGGCAGAAATGCTGCGCTTGAATACTTTAAAGATGCTTATGAAGGATATTAAATTTCTATCTTTTGTCCTTCTTAACCGTTTCACGTATTGCCGATGGAGGCGAAAAAGAGTATAATAAACTGAATCATTAT
>JAZSFI010000336.1:0-2592 GCA_045532135.1 Clostridia bacterium
GGTGCTCGGAGGAAGAGAAGAAAGCGTCCCTTTGGAATTAAGCGGCGATCTTTACCTTCTGATGAACAAATCCGAAACCGCCGACATCGAATTCGTTCCGACGCTTCCGGATTCCATCCGCGCTCCTTTTGAAAAAGGGCATGAAATCGGAAGCGTGGACATCGTAAGAAACGGAAGAACCATTGCTCAGATTCCCGTAGTAACCGCCGCATCCGTAGACCGCGAACGCTTTTCGGACGCATGGAGACGAACGTGGGGGAAATGGCTGTTTTAAAAAGCGCTGCCTGAAATTCGTGTTTTCAGGCAGCGTCTTATATAGAAAGCGTATATTCACGGTAGGGCGGGGGCTTGCTCCCGCCGAAAACTTTTGCATGCCGGGATGATCCGATGGATTTGCGACTGCGGGACCTCCGGCGAAAAGTCATTCTGCGATATTGATAATGTCCGTGCTTCCGTTTTCATGCGTCAGATAAATCCGGTTTTCGATGATTTCCAATGAAATGTATTTGCATTCGGCAATCTCGTTTCCGCTTTGATCCACAAGCCCGACGCGGAAGGATTTGTCTTTTTCATACCCTGAAAACGGAAGTCCCTTTTCGTAATAGGGAAGGTAGAAATTCTTTTCCGCAGCTTTTCGGTCATAGGTTACGTTTATGAATATGGCGCGGTTTTCCGTCCAAATGAGGGGGATGAGGCGCTCAAAATCATTCGAAATGCGATTTCCGCTCAAATCCGCGATCCACATTCGATCCGGCGCATAGCTGCCTTTTTGCTCATAAAGTACGATACAATCCGGATAGCCGGCGGCTTCATGAAGGAAAGTGGCGCAATAGTAGAGATTGTTTTCGAAATTGCCGGTATTGTCGTATAAAAACGACATCATAACTTCGCCTTTTTGGTTCAGAAGATAGACGCCCTCGTCGCGTCTAAGTTCGTAAAGACCTGGGCTTTCGATGTTGATGGAATTGCGTGTGGAGCGCGGGAAGGCGTAGCCGACGCTATTTGTGCCGTCCATGGAATACCACGCAATTTTATCAAGAGTCTCGCCGTCATAAAGGTAGAGCGTGCCCGCATAATCCTTGAGTACGATGGGACCGGTTACGTCCTTGGCGTATAAGCCGCTTAAATCCTGATAGGACCATGCATTTTCATATTCCGGCGCAATTACAAATTCGCCGGCTTTGTCCATTACGCCGTAGGAGCCTGTGCCGTACTGAACGGGGGTATAAGCGTAGATCGATTCAGCGGCAATTTTGGAAAAATTCAGATGTTCAAGCGCAATTCCGACGCCGTTTTGAATGGATTTCGCTTCCTGTTCTGTTAAGACGACGGCATAATATGCATGGCTTTGAGCAAGTTCGTCCAAGCTTCCGGATACGTCCATAAACCCGTTTACAATAAACTCGTTTTCGCCGATACGAAGAGTCACATTTTCAAGCAAATACGGGTCGGCATTTCTTTCCCTGATTACAAGTACATATTCATTGCCCGTATGGTAAACGAACCATGCGAGACTTCCCGCTTCGGATGAATGCCACGCATTTGTATCGTCAATAAAGCGCACATCAAATTTCTGAATTTCTTCGACGGTCTGGTCGGTAAATTCGCTTGTCAGCATGATTTTATCGTCCATCCTGTTGAGATTCAGTTCAATGCCGTTGACTCTCGAATATACGCCGATACTTTTCTTGATTTCAAAATCCGGGAAATAAAGCGCATAGCGGGACGAGGCGATATAGCGCGTGTGAAGCTCTTTCTGGTTTCCGTATTGCAGAGACGCTTGATACGGATCGGTAATTTCGGAAACGGTTTCATAGGAATAGATATGAAGAATATCCGGCGTTCTCGCAATAAAGGATGCGCTTTGGTTTTGCCGGAATTGATCGATAAAGCCGGCATAATCCTTACCGTGCAGATACCCGGGAACGGTTGAAAGCGCTTTTTCGTCCTGATAGGCGTCGGGAAAAGACCAACCGAAAACGCCCGTCAATTCCGGCTCGTACAGATATTCATCCTCATACCGCAAAATTACAATGTCCCCGATCGCCATTGCTTCGATAAGCGGCTGTTTGGTTTCAAACTCGCAGCACACCGGGCAGGGATAGAGACTGTTTAACCTTGCCACGCGCTCCATCAAGGGTTCGGTATCTCCTTTTGCATGAGCGCATTTTTCAAAGGCATGGTAATAGGGATCGTCTTTTGAAACATAAACCGTTCCCGTCTCGGGCCAATCGGGCTGCATGGAGGGGGAGGGCGCGGGGGGCTTTAAGAGATCGTCCTTCGGCGGTCGGATACCGTTTGGAAGCCCGAGAAGGAGAATGAGTATTGCGCAGGCGAGGGGGAGCATGACGCAGGCGGCGCGGTTTATGATTTCGCGCCTGTGAATGCGTTTGAACGCGCGGTTTACGGAAGCTTCTGCAAGGAACAGAGGCGTGTGTAAGGATTCGCGGATATAGTCAGAAACAGGATCAGTTTTCTTCATCTTCCATCAGCCTCCTTATCATATTTCGGCCAACCCGCATGCGCTCCCGCGTTCTGCCTTCAGGGATTTGAAGCATTTGTGCAATTTCGCGCGTGGAATAGCCTTCCATA
>JAZSFI010000110.1:0-1541 GCA_045532135.1 Clostridia bacterium
CTCGCGGTTGATTTTGTGGGGAATGTTGTGCGCCTCGGCGTACTCGATTTCCTCTTCGCGGCTCTTGATGTCCCACTCGCGCCAGGGGGCGATGGTGCCCATCTCGGGAGCAAGGGCCTTGATGGTCAGTTCGAAACGAACCTGGTCGTTGCCTTTGCCGGTGCAGCCGTGGCAGATCGCATCCGCGCCTTCCTTGAGGGCGATTTCAACGATGCGCTTGGCGATGACGGGGCGGGCGAAGGAGGTGCCGAGGAGATAGTCGCCTTCATACTTGGCGCCGGCTTTCAGCGTGGGGAACACATATTCCTCCACGAATTCCTTTTTGAGATCTTCGATATAGAGTTTGCTCGCGCCGGTCTTGATGGCTTTTTCCTCAAGTCCGTCCAGCTCCGTGCCCTGGCCTACGTCTCCGGAAACGGCGATGATTTCGGGATTGTCGTAGTTTTCCTTGAGCCACGGAATGATGATGGAAGTATCAAGTCCGCCGGAATAGGCTAAAACAATTTTTTTATACTTTTTCATTGTATCTTTCCTCCGTATATTTGCGTTATGCGTATTATTATGCATCCAAAGGATGAATAAGTCAAGTTTAAAGTGCGTAAAAGAAGTGGTTATTCATGCGTATATACATGCATGAATGTATATTAATGCATTACAGGACGCTGAACAACAGCTGCCCGTAGGACGGATAAGGCCATTTGCTTTCGTCTACGAGGGCTTCTGTCTCGTCTACGGTCGTACGTAAAAGGCGCATGTCGTTTAAAACTTCGTAGCGGTATTCTCTTGCGCTTTCTGCGGAGAAGCCCATTTGGCTTGCGTGCTGCTGAGAAGCGTGAAGACGTTCGCATTTTGAATAAATATCCTCGGCCTTTTTGGTGAGCTCCGCAGCAAGGCGGATTTCTACGTCTGCGGGAATACCGATATCGCGTTTGATTTTTGCGCTTTCGGACAAGTGTTTGCTTTCCGAAATCACAATGGGAAGAACGTTGCGACGAACCATGTCGAGCATGGTGAGCGCTTCGATGTTTACGACCTTGGCGTAGTTTTCAAGCATGACTTCGCGGCGTGAATGCATCTCGCTTTCGGAGAAGATGGCGTGGCGGGTGAAAAGATCAATGTTCTTTTCACTGGTAAACTCGTTTAAGGCTTCAACGGTGCTGGGCAGAATCACGAGCCCGCGCTTACGGGCTTCCTCCGGCCACTCGGGAGAATAGTTGTTGCCGTTAAAGATGATGCGGCCGTGGCGAACGATGATTTCGCGGATCAGGCGCATGACGGTGTTTCTGAAATCGTCCTTTTCGGCCATTTCAAGCTGGTCGGCGAACTGCTCGAGCTGATCGGCTACGATGGTGTTGATGGTGACGTTTGCGTCTGAGATGGAGAAGGAAGAACCGACCGAGCGGAATTCAAACTTGTTTCCGGTAAAAGCGATGGGGGAGGTGCGGTTGCGGTCGGTGGTATCGCGGCGCACGCGCGAGAGCGAATGCACGCCGCTGTTGATGTAGGATTTTTCGATCTTGTCATAGGCTTCGCCCGATTCG
>JAZSFI010000109.1:0-3048 GCA_045532135.1 Clostridia bacterium
AAATCCTTGCGTGGCCAACACACGACGGGCAAAGCGGTTCAAAGACGCGGATTTCCTACAGGCATAATAAGGCGGCGGAGGATGAAGACGCATATACAACGGACGCGTTTTCTGTGAAGCTTGATGAAAACCTGTTTCTGCTGGTCGTTTTCAATTCGTGGACGGAGGAAGCGAAACAGGCTTTGACGGAAACGGAAGAGAGATTCTTTAAGTCCTTCCTTCTTGAAAAACGTGAAGTGTCCAAAGTGCATCTGGCATTTGTCAAAAATGCGCGGGAGGATGAAGAAGGAAATCAGTATGTCTCCCTTGATTTTTGTCAGGTCGTATACGATCCGGAGATTTTTTCCGTCTACGCCCAAAATCATGAAGCGCAAACCGTTGAATACAGGCTTTCAAAGGATGCGCTGATCTGGTCGTACGATATAAACGCTTCCATATATATGCAGTCGCTTACAAAAAGCGATGCCGAAAGCCTGATTGAAATTGCGGCGCACTATTACGAAAATAAGGGCTTTGACATCATTTACCAGATTATGTTTGATTCAGACAATGAAATCATCTGGATGATGCATTATAATGCGTTTTAAGCGTTGATTTTTAATGTTTTTTCGGATAAAATATATAGGTTAAAAACTACCCTTTCGGGGTTTGGAGGACATAAGCAATTGGCACAGATATCGCAAAAGCGAATCAGAAATTTCTGCATTATTGCGCACATCGATCACGGCAAGAGTACCCTTGCCGACCGTTTGCTGGAAAAAACGGGCGTGATGGCGCTTAGGGATATGACCGATCAGATTCTGGACAGCATGGAGCTTGAAAGAGAACGCGGCATTACCATTAAATCCAAAGCCGTGCGCATGCCCTATAAAGCGCCGGACGGAGAGGAATATGAGCTCAATCTGATCGACACGCCCGGTCACGTTGACTTTACGTATGAAGTCTCCCGCGCGCTGGCTGCGTGCGAAGGCGCGATTTTGGTTGTGGACGCATCGCAGGGCATTGAAGCGCAGACGCTGGCCAATGTATATCTTGCGCTCGATCACGACCTTGAGATTCTGCCCGTTATCAATAAAATTGACCTGCCCAGCGCACAGCCGGACGTTGTTAAAAAAGAAATCGAGGATGAAATCGGCCTGGATACCGAAGGCTGTCCCTTAATTTCCGCGAAAGCCGGCATCGGCATTGAGGATGTTCTGCGTGATATCGTCGATCGCGTGCCGCCGCCCGATGGCAATCCCGAAGCCCCGCTTCAGGCGCTCATTTTTGACAGCTATTATGACAACTACAGAGGCGCGATTTCCTCCGTGCGCTTAAAAGAGGGTACGGTAGCCGTCGGCGACCGCATCCGTATGATGGCCAGCGGCCACGAGTTCGACGTAACGGAAGTCGGCGCGTTTACGCCCAACGGCTATTATCCGACCAAGACCCTGAAGGCCGGAGACGTAGGTTACATTGCAGCTTCCATCAAGGATATTGCCGATATTCGCGTAGGCGACACGATTACAAATGCCGTATCGCCCGCAGATGAGCCGCTGCCCGGATACAAGCCCGTTCTTCCGATGGTTTACTGCGGCATTTATCCTGCAGACGGTTCGGATTACGAAGCGCTCAAGGACGCCCTTGAACGTCTGCGTTTAAACGACGCCTCCCTGGCGTTTGAACCCGAAACCTCCGTCGCGCTTGGCTATGGCTTCCGCTGCGGATTTTTGGGCCTTCTCCATATGGAAATCATTCAGGAGCGCCTTGAACGCGAATTCGACCTTGATCTTGTTACCACTGCTCCCTCTGTTGTGTACCGCGTACACAAGACCGACGGCGATGTGCTTTCCATTGACAACCCCACAAACCTCCCGCCCGTAAACGACATTGAGTTTATGGAAGAGCCGTACGTCGATGCGCACGTGATCTCGCCTGCTGATTATGTAGGCGCAATCATGGAGCTTTGTCAGGAAAAGCGCGGAACGTTCAAGGATATGAAGTATATCGACGGCGGACGCGTGGCGCTTTCGTACGATTTGCCGCTCAATGAGGTTATCTACGATTTCTTTGATACGTTAAAGAGCCGCACGCGCGGTTATGCATCCTTTGATTACGAGCTCAAAGGCTATGTGAGAAGCGATCTTGTAAAGCTCGATATGCTTTTAAACAGCGAAATGTGCGACGCTTTGTCCATCATTGTGCATAAGGATCGCGCCTATGCCAGAGGCCGTTCCATTGCCGAAAAGCTCAAGGATGCAATTCCGCGTCAGCTTTTCGAAATTCCGATTCAGGCAGCAATCGGCGGAAAGATCATCGCACGTGAAACTGTCAAGGCATTAAGAAAAGATGTTCTTGCCAAGTGCTACGGCGGCGACATTTCAAGAAAAAAGAAACTGCTTGAAAAGCAGAAGGAAGGCAAAAAACGCATGCGTCAGGTCGGCTCGGTTGAGGTTCCCTCCGAGGCGTTCATGGCTGTTCTCAAGATGGATTAATATGAAAGCCTCCATTTATATTCACGTTCCCTTTTGCAAAAGCAAGTGCGCCTACTGCGATTTTGAATCGTATGCTGGAAAGCTCGAATATGCGGATGCGTATATTGAGCGCGTGCTTTCGGAAGCAAAAAGAGCGAAAAATGAATACGGCGCGTTCGGCGTACCCTCCGTCTTTATCGGCGGAGGGACGCCTTCTTTGCTTTCAAAGGAGCAGGCAGGAAGGCTTCTAACGGGTCTGTCTGATTTGTTCGTGTTTGACCGGGATATTGAAATCACCGTGGAGGCCAATCCCGGAACCGTGGACAAAGAAAAGCTTTCCTACATAGAAAAAGCGGGCGTCAACCGCATTTCTTTCGGCGCACAGGCTGCGCAAAGGCATATTCTACAATCGCTGGGCAGAATTCATGAATGGAAGGACGTCGAATGCGCGGTAAAAACAGCGCAGGATACTGGGATTGAGAACATAAACATCGATCTTATGTATGCGCTTCCCATGCAGACGACTGAGGATTTTCTTACTTCGGTCAGGAAAGCGGCGGATCTCGGCGTTAAACATCTTTCCTTATACAGCCTT
>JAZSFI010000145.1:0-3677 GCA_045532135.1 Clostridia bacterium
GGGCGCAGCCTTCTTATGCGCCGCGCCCCAAGATCTTATTCCTATTTCAGCATCTGGCACATATATTCCATCACGATATCATCCGCGTCCGGGAATCCCTCGTGCGCGAAGTCGGGATAGATCACCATTTCCTTTTCGGAGGTAATGGCATTGTACGCAGCAAACTGTGTGCTCGGCGGACAGATGGTGTCGAGCAAGCCTGTAAAGTGTTTGACCTTTGCGCGGATACGCGGGGCAAGGTTTAAGTTGTCAATATATCCAAGCTTGGTGAACACTTCCATCTCCCGCTCGTGGCGCGGATCAAAGTTTCTGAAATACTGCCTTAATTCGTTGTACGCGCCCACGTCCAGATCCATATCCCATACGCGTTTATAATCGCACAGGAAGGAAATCATCGGGCAGCAGCGGTTGAGATTCGGCGTAAGCGCCGCGCAGGCCAGCGTGAGCGCGCCGCCCTGAGATCCGCCGGTTGCGCCGACGCGCGTTTCATCCACCTCGTCCATCGCCATAACAATTCGCGCAAGCTGCGCGGTATCAAGAAACACATTTCTGAAATACAGCTTGTCGGGATTGGGATCATCAAGACCGCGGATAATATGGCCGTTTAAGGTGTTTCCCTTTACGGACAGATTGTCTTCGCTCTTTCCGCCCTGACCGCGCGCATCCATGCTCGCAACGCAGAATCCAAGCGCAACATAATTCAAAAGGTGTGCAAAATCGCCTCTGTGGCCGGAATAGCCGTGGAAACGCAGAAGCGCAGGACATTTTCCCTCTCTCTTTGCTGGACGTGCGTAGCGGGCGTATACGGTGGCTCCGCCGACGCCTGTAAAAGTGAGGTCAAAAATCTCAACGCCCGGAAAATGATACTTTGCAGGGGTAAGCGTGCACGCCGTTCCAAGCGCTTCCATTTCCTTGACTGCGCGATCCCAGTACTCGTCAAAATCCTGCGGTTTGGGGCTTACACCCTTATAATTTCTGAGTTCATGAAGCGGCATGTCAACTACGGGCATGAGTTTTTCCTCCTTTTACTTTGCACTGTCCACAATCGGGAACTGGCTGATTCGAAGCGAGGTATATCCATACGGAACGAGTTCCACGGTTTCTGTGGTTTCTTTTTTGATTTCAGGCAGAATGGGCGTCTGATCGCAGTTTTCGCCGTTCATGCCCCATTCGCGCGCCTTGCCCATCTTGGCAAGTACTTTAACGGGCACAGAACCGTTTTTAAAGGCGTTTTCAGGCTCTTCCGAGAAAACAGCCTTCATCGGTTCGGAGCGGATAATCGCCCAATTCCACGCATCCTCCGTCGTCACCTGATAGGTCGGGCATTCGTCGATGCCGCCGATTCTTTCCCACTTCTCTTTGGGATTAAACGCCATAAGAATCGGGCCCAATTCAACAGCCGCGGACTGATGATTCCATCTGGTGATTCTGGGCTCCATGGGCATTTCGATCTTTACGACGTCGCCCGATACCCACTTTCTGCGAACGCAGGTGGTTTCGCCTGCGTGAACGCTCATGATTTCGCCGTCCGGCAGAATGATCGCAGGAGACTTCGCCCAGAAAGGAACGCGCAGATACAGCGGGAATTCCACCGGACGCTTCACGGTAACTTCAATGGAAACGTTTTCGGAAAAAGGATATCCGCCGGAAACGTTCAATCGAACGCCAACGCCGTCAATCGCGGTTCTTACGCTGCAGGGCGCATAACTTACGGCAGAAAGGCCGTCGTCGTTGGTTGCATACCAAAGAGACGCGGTAAACTTCGGCCAGCCCTGATGAAGATTTGCGGTGCAGCAGCCGTAGTTTGGCTCGAGGCCAAAAAGATTTGCTTCATCGCCGTTATTATACCAGGGACGCTTTGCATGAGTCACGCGGATCTGATTGGCCTGCTGATCATACTGATGACCCATATTATCGGGCGTAGAGAACGCAGGAAGCGCATTGAACGCGATTTTTTCCAGAATATCGGGAAGATCGCTTCCAAAGTCGCCGCAGCCGATCAGGGTTTCCAGAGAATACATGGCTTCGACAACCGCGCAGCTTTCCGTGCCCTGCACAGGACTTGAGCCGTTCAGATGCTCATCGCCCGTAAACATGCCGTAGGCGACGCCGTGGTGCTTCATCAGCTTCTGCCAGCCGAACTTAAATCCGCCCTGCTCTTTGAAGCCGCTTTTGAACATGTTGATAACGCCGGGCGTTTTCAGACCCATTGCAACGTTTACAACATGAGACTGATGATAATAGGTGCTGAAATAAGGCTGGTCGGTTCCATTAAGGCCTTCCGTTTCTTCCTTGAGCGCCTCGCTCAGTCTTTGCCAGTTGAGGCTTCTTGCCATAGGCTGAATATTCGGGAAGGTGTGGAAGATATTCGGCCAGTCAAGCGTCTGCGCTTTCAGCTTTTTACAAAGCTCGATCAGGTACTTTTGTCCCGTCAGATTATAAAGCTGCAAGGCCGCGAGCATATTTTCGCCGCCGCGCGCAACCGCCCAGCCGCGAAGAGGTTTATCGGAAAGGTTCTTGTATTCATATCTGAAGAACTTGTCCATAAAGGGCAGAACACGCTTGTCGAGCGTCGCCGTGAAATACTGATACAGCGCCTTTATGCAGATCATAAGCGGCCAATAGTCGTCGTTTTTCTCCGGACCAAACCAACCGTCCTCCCGCTGGGAGGCAAGGATCCACTCAATATAGTCCATCGCGCTTTTTTTGAGATCTTCATCATCCAGACCCCACGCAAGGGAAACAAGGCCATCCAGATAATACGGCGCTCTCTCCCATCCGTCGCCTTCCCCGCCGAGCCAGGCGCAGCCGTTACCGACGTCGGGCCAGATTTCGCGCAGTTTTCCAGTGATGCCCTTGGCCTGCGCTTCCATCTGTGCTTTCAGCCATCCTTCCGGATGGATAGAGCCGAGCGAAAGCGGCGCAAGCGTATTTGCGGTTAAGGGAGTGCGGTTAAAAATCGGCTTCATAATTTATTTGCCTCCTCGAGAGCCCCGGGGATTTTTCGGGCTGTTTGCTTGGTGTTTTGCGCCCACAGGAGCGCCTTCAAACATATGGTATTCGCATTCAATTTTTCCGTTATAGAAGCGGCGTCTGCGGCTTGCGCGTCTTCCGTATTCGCGTTCAAAGCCCATATCGGCGGAGAACACATACACATTCCAGCCGTTGCAGCGCTTTGAAAGTTCGCCCAGCTGCTTTGCAACCGCATGCGCAACGCGTCTGTCTCCGATGCGCTCGCCGTAAGGGGGATTTGCAACAATGCAGCCCGGCTCGCCCTTTAAAGTAACTTCGCGCATATCCTTGACAGCGAGTTCGATTCGTCCCGCAAGACCCGCCTGACGGATATGCCTTGAAGCAAGTTCGATCGCCTCCGGATCGATATCAGAGCCTGCGATCGTTATCTTTCGGGAAGAACACTCATCATATTTTGCCTGCGCTTCGCGTCTGACCGCATCCAGCGCCTTTTGGTCGGCAATCGGCCAATCCTCCATGGCAAAGGCGCGTCTTAATCCGGGCGCGCGGTTCAGGGCAATAAACGCAGCTTCGATCAGAAGCGTGCCCGTTCCGCAGCAGGGATCGTACAGGGGCTGCCACGGGTGCCAGCCGCTGGTTAAAATGAGCGCTGCTGCGAGCGTTTCACGAAGCGGCGCTTCACCGTTCCACGTGCGGTAGCCGCG
>JAZSFI010000170.1:0-4364 GCA_045532135.1 Clostridia bacterium
CCTTCGGTAATTGTTTCGCAGCGGCAGATCACGCGGCCGTAAAGCGGATTTTCATTGACAAGCCGCGCTTTTTCTTCGCTTGAAAGATGCTTAAAGCGGACGACCTTTCGCGTAGTGACGGGATTTTCCTTGGGAAGCATCGCCAGGCCGTTTTCTGAAAGAATTCTGACCGCTTCTTCGCCGATGGCCGGTGCGCTGGTAAGGCCGGGAGACTTGATGCCTGCAAGATCGAGAAAATTGGGCGCGGCCATTCCGATGATGAAATCGTCTCTGTCGGTGTTTGCGCGCATGCCGGCGAAGTTACGGATGGCGTTTCGGTAATTGATGTCGGGAACGGATTTTGCCGCCATTTTTTTGACAAAAGCAAGTCCCTCCTGCGTCGTGTTCACGCGATGCGCGTCATTTGAGGATACTGCGTTCGGGCCGACGATCAGGTTTCCGTGAACGGTGGGCGAAACGAGAACGCCCTTTCCCGCTTCCGACGGGCACTGGAACAAAACGCACTTTGCCTTATTTCCTTCGGCTTTGTCCATCAGATAATAATCGCCGCGGCTGGGCTTGACGGTAAACGCCTTGGGCGCGACCATTTCATGAATGACAGCGCTGTCAACGCCCGCGCAATTGACGACGAATTTTGCTTCCACATCGCCCTTTTCGGTCTTTAAGCGATAGCCGAAATCGGTTTTTTCGATATCGGAAACACCACTGTTTAAGCGGATTTCGCAGCCGTTTAATACAGCGGTTTCCGCAAAAGCCAGCGCGTATTCCCACGGATTGATGATTCCGGCGGAAGGCGCATACAGCGCGCCGAAAACCTCGCGGGAGACATTCGGCTCCATTGCAAGAACCTCTTCTTTTGTAAGAATCTTCTGATCCGGAACGCCGTTTTTTACGCCGCGCTCATAAAGATCTTTTACGGTTTCCATTTCCTTCTCGGAAAACGCCAGAACCAGAGAGCCGTTTTTGATGTAGGAAACGTCAAGGTCCTTTGAAAGCGTTTCGGCAAGCGCGCATCCGCGAACGTTCAGACGCGCCATAATCGTTCCGGGCTCGGGATCATAGCCTGCGTGGATGATTGCGCTGTTTGCGCGGGTTGCGCCAAGCGCGATATCGTTTTCCTTTTCCAATACGACTACGTTCAGCCTGTACTTTGAAAGCATGAACGCCGTGGCTGCGCCCGTGATTCCGCAGCCGATGATTGCGACATCAAACATGTTTTCCTTCGTCCTTTCGCAAACGGACAATAAAAAAGAGTACGCGAAACACAGCCATTGCTGTGTGCCTCGTACTCTCTAAAATCTCCGTATTCGGTACCAATCAATTCGAAAGCATTATATCACAAATCCGTCATGATTGCAAACCGAAAAAAGGGATTTACAAATCTTTATTAAACAGCGCCCGGTTCAATTCGATCAAACGGCAGTTGGTTACGGATACGGCGATTGCGCCTGATTCAAGCGCGTTTACAACGTCGCCCGTATCGCGGATAAGCCCGCCGGTGATCAAAGGGGGATCCGAAAGGGAGGATGTGATTTCCTTTATGATTTTCGGCATTGCGCCCGGGATCACCTCGATAAAGTCGGGGGCGTTTTGGTTGATCTGCTTTGAAATGTTGGAAAGCGCAAGAGAATCCAGAAGGAAAAAACGCTGAACGGCGATCAGGCCAACCTGCTTTGCGCGCTTGATGAGCACGCTTTTTGTGGAAATGATTCCGGCGGCATTGGTGCGGTTTTGAATATAATCAACGGCGGAGGGCGCGACAGACAGGCCGTCGATCAGATCAAGATGAACAAGTGCGATGCGCCCGGACTGCGTTATTTTGGAAACGATGTCTGAAATATCAAGTATGTTTCCAAAAAGCACCACAACCACGTTGCAGGGGGAGGAAAGGCATGCGTTAAGTCCTGCCTCGTCCTTGGCGGCGGCAATGACTGGCGCGGTTTGAAGCGCGCGCATAAACTCTTCTTTTCTCATTTTGCGTATTTGTCCCACACCGTATTTTTTGCGTAATTTGCGCGGGTTTTGGAAACGGAGCTTCTGTTGGCAGGGCCTTCGTAGTGATAGCAGAAATACCATGCCGCATCGTAAGCGCCCTGTTCGTTTTCAAAAACGTTGTTTTTTAGATAGTTCAAAACCATCGGGTAATGCTTTTCAAGCTCGTATTTCATGAACCTGAGCTGTCCTTCAAGCGTGTCCGGATTATAGCCGTTTTTGGCGCAAAAGGTGGTCAGGCGATTCCAGCGCGTAGAGAACCACTGGCAGATGCCGTAGCTTTTTCCGTTGTCGCCCAGCGCATCGGTGCGAAAGCCGCTTTCGTATTTGATGTTGGCGATGATTCCGCAGGCTGCGGCTTTGTTGAGCTTCATTTCGTTGATGATGAACTGATAGATGATTTTTTCGTTTGAAAGAGTTGTATCGCTCAGATAACTGTCCTGTTCGTAAATGCGCTCAAGGCCGCTGATTTTGGCATATCCCTTTTTGCCGTTCAATTCTATGTATGCCCAGCCCTTTCCGTAAGCGGAAACGTTCACAACCTGCCCCTTTTTAAGCGAGCCCAGGTATTTGGAGGAGGCGGAGGATTTTGCGTATACTTTGATGGAGGCGCTTTTTACGCGTGCCTGAAAGTTTTCGTAGGTGATTCCGGATACGGACGAGCCTTCCTTTTCGGTTTCTCCGGCAACCTTTTTAATGTCGCTGACATGAATGTAGCCTACGTTTCCGTCTTTTTCCACCATCGCGCAGATGCTGTTTTCATACTGAAGAAGGTACATGACAGTCCCTTTTTTGACGGTCACAGAGCTTGAAGAATAGGATGGCTTTGAATACACCTTTGCGTCTTTGACCGCCTCGACGAGCGTTCCTACGGAGGCGACGGTTGCAAAATCCCTTACGCGGACATAGCCAATTTTTCCTTTATAGCTGATTTTTGCAACGCCGTCTTCGTGCTCAAGCACGGTGACAATGGTTTTGTTTTGGAGCGTTCCGATTTTACCTGATAAAAACTCGCTGGAATACACGTCGGCCTTTTCCGCTTTCACATAAGCGGAAAAGCTTTCGTCAGCATTGGCAGAAAAAATGCCGGCAAATAAGACAATAAAAGCGAAAATAAGCGCCCGAAGCATGGTTCTGCGCATAAAAATACCCCTTTCACAAAGAAGTGCAAAATAATTATAACACATTTGAAATATTTTGCAACATCTGTTTTGCGAAAGGAGAGAGGTATATGGGGTTAATTCTTCATTTGAAAAGCAGTAAGGCCGTTTTTGAAGGTTTCTTCCGCGGCGTATTCGGGATCAATTCCACGGATTTCGGCAAGCTTTAAAAGGACGTGCCTGACAAAAGCCGGTTCGTTCCGCCTGCCCCTTAAAGGAACGGGCGCCATATAGGGGCAGTCCGTTTCAACGAGCAGCCGGTCAAGCGGCGCGTTTTTGCAGACCTCCGTAAGCTTGGGCGCGTTTTTGAAAGTGAGAGAGCCGGAAAAAGAAATGAAAAGACCCATGTCCAGATATGTCTTTGCACTTTCCCAGCTGCCGGTGTAACAGTGCATGATGCCCCTGGGCATTTTTCCTGCGCGGACAAACGAAGCGAGGATGTCGGTTGCATCGCCGTGGGCTTCCCGGATGTGAAGAATGACGGGCTTATTGAGCGTATAGGCCAGATCCAGCTGGCGGGCGAACACTTCCTTCTGAACATCTCTGGGCGACAGATCATAATGGTAGTCGAGTCCGATTTCGCCAAGCGCAACGACCTTTTTTAGGCTCATCCAGCTGGCAATGTTTTTTTCGCATTCCTCGCTGTACGCGCTTGCATCATGGGGATGAACGCCCGACGCGGCGTAGAGAAACGGGTGGTTTTGGGTAAGGGCATAAACTTCGTCGATGGGCTTTGTACCGTCGGCAACGACGACCGCGCGGGCGACGCCTTCATCATGCATGCGGCCGATGACGTCGCATCTGTCCTCGTTAAAGCGTTCATCGTTTATATGACAATGAGTGTCGAACAAGCGCATGGGGGGAAGACCTCCTCAAAATGAAAAGCCGGAAGCGCGCCTCCGGCTTTCAATATGGATTTTACTATGCGTTTTTGCTGCCGTCTACGATCTTTTTGCCGCTGGATGCGCCGATTCGGGAAGCGCCGGCATCAATCATGGCTTTGGCGGTTTCATAGTCGCGGATGCCGCCGGAGGCTTTGACGCCCATTTCTGCGCCAACGGTTTCACGCATAAGCGCGATGTCGTGCGTGGTGGCGCCGCCGGTGGAGAAGCCGGTGGAAGTCTTCACATAATCTGCGCCCGCGGCCTTGGCAAGTTTGCATGCGCGAACTTTTTCTTCGTCCGTCAGAAGGCAGGTTTCGATGATGACCTT
>JAZSFI010000234.1:0-3954 GCA_045532135.1 Clostridia bacterium
CATAAAATTCGCTCAGCTCGCTGTTTACCAGCGTGTCCGCCTGACCGAAATAGGGCATGTCCATCACCGTGCCCATCAGCATGACAATGAGCATCAGGCAAAGTCCAATGGAGCACACAATTCTTGCCGAACGATAAAGCCCCTTATCATGCAGATAATCCTTGAGTGATTTTCTTTCCTTACGGAGCCGGCTGCTTTCGTCCGCCTGTTCGTCTTTCTCATTTTCCTCGTCCGAAAGCGTTTCGATCATTTCTTCTTCCAGAGGATCGGAACCGCTTAAAAGCCAGTTTTTAAACGCTTCATTGCTTTTTTTCATGTTTTTCGTCCCTCATCCGATGGATTTTTTTCAGCGCTGCAAACATTAAAAGCGACGTAACGCCCGCGCCAACCGCCGCCTCTGTAACGCCAAGGTCAGGGGATTCCAATAGAATCCACACAACCGACATCGCCAGAGACTGCGCCATAAAAATTATGACGGCAGACAGAAGATTTTTGGTAAGGCTTACGGAAACCGCGCACACAAGAATAAAAACAAGAAGCAGAACGTTCAATTCTTCCATACCTTTGCCTCCTCATCAATCTTCTCATCGGTTTTATATACGAGCAGGCTGATCAGATGTCCCGATACAGGACTGGTCATCCACATAAGCGTGAGGATCATAAAGTATTTCAGCGACAAAAGTTCAAATCCGGTATACACAATCGCCGCCAGAATCACGCACGTAATGCTCAGCGTATCACCGATCGCCGCTGCGTGCAGGCGGTTTAAGGAAAAGCGGAAGCGGTTCACGCCGAAAATCGCAAAGCTCTCCAAAACAACCGCCGCCAAAAGAAGCAGCGCAACCATCGCAAACTGAACGATCTCAAGCATTGTGATCCTCCTCCTTTTCCTGTCTTTTATTGATGACAATGTAAATCCGGCCAAGAATGACGACCGCAAGGAAGCTTAAAAGCGCATAGATAACCGCCATATCCACCAAAAATCCCTCATTCATCATCAGCGACAAAAGGATGATCAGCATAATGACAATACCGCCGATCATGTTGATGGAAATCACACGGTCGGCGGTGGTGGAGCCGATGACCGCGCGGAAAAGACAGATAAACATAAAAACGCCGAAAATTGCAAGGACTGAGGTAAACAAAATGTCATACGCGCTTGCCATTTGCCTTTTCCTCCATTTCGATAAGCTTTTTTTCAAGAATAAAATCGGTCAGGCCATCCGCCATTTCACGCGTCAGGCAATGAACGGTCAGCTTGTCTCCGTCCAGCTGAATGGTGACGGTGCCGGGCGTAAGCGTAATGGAATTGGCCAGAAGAACGCGCGCCATTTTGGTTTTTAAAGGCGTTTGAATCGTTCTTATGTAAGGATCGGTTTTGCCGTTTAAAACAATCTTCACTACGCCGATGTTCGCCTTGAAGATTTCAATAAACAATCTTACAAAATAAGCGACTACGCTCGGAAGAAGAATAAGCGCCTGCTTTTCCTTTCTGAGCGACCACCCGGTAAAGCGGATGGCAAAACCCCAAATTGCAAGCGCGCTCACCGCGCCCGAAATAAGTACGTCCGCCTCCAGGCGACCGTTCAGCACAATCCAGAATACAAACAAAAGAACCGCCATTTTTTCTGAATCTCCTTTGCCTTTTGACTGCCGTTTGGGCAAGCATAAGACCCGCGCGAAAATAAAACGCACAGGTCTTGATTTTGTCGGATTCTGTCCAAATACAGGTATTCATTTATAATAGGAACAAACCGTCTTGGACAAATCGCATGATAGCACTATCAATGTTAATTGTCTATCTTATTTTCATGTCTTTGCCGTAATTTATCACATCAGCATTTGCCCGTTGATGTAAAGCGAGAATTCCGCGCCGAGTCTCTGCGCGGCCTTGCGCGATAAAAGCATACGCCCCAGAAAAATTTCAAAATAATCGGCAACGGAAGAAATGTGATCGTCGATCGTCAGATGAAGCGTGATCCTTTTTTCATCCGCATTGATGTCCAGACGCGACGTGGTAACGGCATAATTCACGCGGTCGTGGATGTCAAATTCATGCGTGTCCGAACTTCTTACGCGGGATCGGCGAACATCGGTCTTGTCGGCCAGAATCAAAGCCGCTGCAACAGCGTTTACGGGATAGGCGGTCGATTCATCGTGGTTTCCGATCGCGGTAACGACCATGGCGGTCTCCTTGGGATCCATGCCCATCTTGTCCAGGATTCTAAATGTCATAAGCGCTCCGGACTGCGCATGATCCGTGCGGTTAACAACGTTTCCGATATCATGCATATAGCCTGCAATCCAGCCAAGCTCCTGCGTGCGTACATCCGCGCCGAAAGCGCTCAAAAGGCGCTTGGCCTCCTCGGCAACCTTCGTCACATGCGCAAAGCTGTGCTCCGTATACCCCATAGCCTTCATGCTCTCATCAGCGCAGGCAATGTAAACGCGGATATCTTCACTGTTTCTGATCATCTCGGGAGTAATCTGCATATTTTCACCTCGTTTTGTGACATAAATATCTTACATAAGAAAAACAGTCAAATTATTCGTCCATCCATATGGAATTATACAAAAAATTGTGTTATGATACAAGATAGAGAAAAAGAATCTAAAATAAAGGAGACAAACGGTATGAAAACGGCATGGATTTTTCAGGGCGGCTGGGACGGTCATGAACCGCAGCTTACCAGCAAACGCTTTAAGGCAATGCTTGAAAAGCATGGATATGAATGCACCATTTTTGATACTCTCGATCCTCTGGGCGACCTTGAAGCGCTTCTGAAGCTCGATCTGATCGTCGCCTGCTGGACAATGGGCGAAATCAAGCACGAATACACCCAGAACGTCGCAAAGGCCGTGGGCGCGGGCGTAGGCCTTGCAGGCTGCCACGGCGGCATGTGCGACAGCTTCCGTCAGGATACCGAATGGCAGTTCATCACCGGCGGGCAGTGGGTCAGCCATCCCGGCGGAGACGGCATCAAATACATGGTCAACATCAACCACGGCTCCTCCCCCATCACGGAAGGCCTTGAGGATTTCGAAGTCTGCTCCGAGCACTATTATCTGCACATCGACCCTGCAATCGAAGTGCTCGCCACTACCCGTTTCCCCTCCGTTCCCTATTATCACATTTCCAACAAGCCCGTCGATATGCCCGTCGCATGGACAAAATTCTGGGGCAACGGCCGTGTGTTCTATACGTCCCTCGGTCACCACGACGACGTTTTCGACAACTCTCCCAACGCGCACATTTTAATGGAGCGCGGCCTCGTCTGGGCAGGCGAAGGCAAGGAATACGCCGTCAAAAATGGCTTGACCACCGAAAAATTCGAGAATACCGCGAAGATGTACTAAAATTTCGGAGGAAACGGATATGAAAAAAATGAAAGTGGCCATGATTGGCGTCGGCTGCATAAGCGGTATCTATCTTGACAATATCACCAAGGTCTTTAAGGATATCGAGCTTCTGGGCGTTTGTGATCTCGTTCGCGAAAGAGCCGAAAAAGCGCAGAAAGATTATAATGTTCCCAAGCTCTACGAAACCATGCACGACGCCTTCGACGATCCCGAGGTCGATATCGTTCTCAACTTAACCCGCCCTTATGAGCACTTTGAAGTCACGAAGGCAGCGCTTTTAAAGGGCAAGCATGTTTACAGCGAAAAGCCTCTGGGCGCAAGCCTTGAAGAAGGCCAGGCGCTTGTGAAAATTGCCGAAGAAAAGGGTCTGTATCTGGGCGGCGCGCCCGACACCTTCTTGGGTGCAGGCATCCAGACCTGCCGCCGCTTAATCGACGACGGCTTCATCGGAACCCCAGTCGGAAGCGCGTGCTTCATGATCTGCCGCGGCCACGAGTCCTGGCATCCCGATCCTGATTTCTATTATCAGTACGGCGGCGGCCCGATGTTCGACATGGGCCCGTACTACTTAACCGCAATGATCAACTTAATGGG
>JAZSFI010000187.1:0-8760 GCA_045532135.1 Clostridia bacterium
CGGGCATGGAAGCGCGGGCACCGGAACGGACGGATACGAGCAGGGGATTTTCGAGATCACCGAACTTCTTGCCGGTGATTTCTTCCATCTTCACGATGTTTTCCATGATTTCGGCCTTGATCGCGTCATTGATGGTGCGGCCGTCTTCATAGTACTGGGTGCAGGCTTCGGTGGTGATGGTGAAGCCCTGCGGTACGGGAAGACCGATGTTGGTCATTTCGGCGAGGTTTGCGCCTTTTCCGCCGAGGAGGTTGCGCATGGTTGCGTTGCCTTCTTTGAAGAGGTATACGTACTTGGTTGCCATGTTTTATTTCATCCTTCCTCACGATCTGTGAATAGGGTACCTAACAAGTGTTACCTTGAGGGATATATATTATACATCATTTGATATACCTATGGCAAGAGCTAAATGTTTCTGATTGTGTGATATTCAGTTAAAAAACGATCACATCTGCCGATATAACGGAGACATGACCGAATTTTCTACCGGAAAATGAAGTTTTTTGTCATGCGCCGGCAACGCTTACGCCGCAAATCATCATAGCGTAGGGTCCGGTATAGTTGGAACAGCGATAGGATTCCTTGGAGAAGATGAGGTTTCCCTGCTTTTCAAGAAGGCTGCCGCTGACGCTTCCGCCGGTTACAATCCGGACTTTTTCCCCGTCAAAAAGATAAGCGAGGCGGATTTCGCCGCCGAAACGTCCGCTCATTGCATCCATCTGAAAATCTGAGAAAGCGACGGGCATCAGATGCGGTTTTTTCTTCATATCTTCCAGAGATACGCTTCCGTTCTCCACGCGAATCGAGCTGTAGTTGCCTTTGGGGTCAATGCCCAAATAGCGGCAGAAACGGGTGGCGCCCACGAGATCGGATACCACGCCGCCGTTTAAAATGCATCTTTCGATAAGCTTTATACCGTCCGTGGAATACGGCTGATCGGGAACCGCGAAAAGATTGATTTTTTCGCCCGAAACGGATTCGCCCTGCACGTTTGCGCCGATTTCATAGGGCGAATATTTCGCAAAAACCATCGCGGCGTCGGCTTTCTCAAGATATGAAGAAAGGACGGTGTAAACATGCTTCTCCGTAAGAATCAGATCGTATTCGCCGGCGGGCGGCGCATTTTCTGCGCTTGCACGGTCGGAAACGATGGTGATTGCATCGGAGGCGAGCTTTGAAATCGAAAGCGTGTCAAGGGTGTCGTACTCGAAATCAAAATACATTTCAACATCCTGCGGTGAAACGCACTGAGCGACAAATTCGCCCCAGACGCGGGCGCGCGCAAAGGAAATGTCGCTTCCCCGGGAAGTAAGAATGTGAAAACGGGTATGATTTACGAATACTTCGGCGGAATTAATGAACGCGTCCTGCATAACGTCCGGTGTGAAAAGCGCATCGGCCATGATGTGCGCCGCGTCCATAATCGGCATATCAAGGATTTCACTTTTGACTTCTGCGCAGTCTGTCACGGGATCTGCAAGCTCAAAATATGGATTTAGGACATATCCGGCTGCGTCGTAGGCGACGGAGATTTTTTGATAAATTTCTTCTTCCGTCATGCCGGGCGCAATCTGAACATCGCTCATTCCGCGCATCTGTTTTTCGTTTGCGAAAAAATCCCTGTATACCGTTACTGTGATTTCCCGCACGTTTTTCATGCGCCGCATATCTTCCTGCTTTTTGATAAAATAGATTTCGGCGCTTTCGTTTACCGTGTCTACAATTTTATAGACCTGTACGCCCGCCTTCCTGAGGGCGGCATAAATCATATCAAGCATAAATTTCGCTCCTTCCATCAGCCCAGACGGATGCGCGCCTTGATATAGGGGCCGCCGTCGGATACTTTGACCCATTCCTTATAGCCCTTTCCGCAGAAGCCGCTGCCGCCGAGTGAAAAGTCATCCGACATCATGGAGATGGACTTTAAAAGGTCCGGAACATAGCCGGTCAGAACGATGGGGGAGAAGATGCGTCCGGTGAGGCGACCGTCCCTGATTTCCCGGGCGATGTTCACCATGCATTGAATGCCCCAGTTTTTTGGATCTTCCATGCCGCTGGATGGATTCTCAAGCAAAAATCCGTATTGAACGGAAGAGATCATATCGGAAAGCTTGTCCTTTCCGGGCGCAAAAAAGGTATTGGTCATTCTTGTATACGATTTGTGATCATAGCTTTCCCTGCGTCCGTTTCCGGTAGGCTTTACGCCAAGGCGGGAAGCGGTCAACAAATCGCAGTATCCGCTTACAAGGATGCCCTTGTCGATTACAAGCGTATCGCATGCGAGCGTGCCTTCGTCGTCAAAAAGATAGGTTGCGCACTCATTGGCAGCTTTTGCACCGTCGTGCATGGATACAAGGTCGCTTGCTACGCGAAGACCGACAAAGTCCTTTGCCTGCGCGCGGTTTTTGACGAACATATCCATTTCAACGCCGTGTCCGAACGCTTCATGAACGATCATGCCGGTGGTTTCGGGATCGCAGATGCAGTCGTATTCGCCGGGCGGGATGGGCTGGCTGTCAAGAAGCCCGATAACGGTGGAGGTGACCTTCGAAAGCACTTCGTCCGTTTCCATTTCATGGATCAGCTCCATGCCGCCGAGTTTTGAAAAACCTTTGTAGTAATCTTTGATCTCTTCGCCGCGCGCTGCCAGGGCAACGATGGAGCCGTTTGTCCAGATAACGGACTGGGAAAGATCGCGGTTTTTGGTCAGAAACAATTTGCTTGCCTTCTGCCATACGACTCTGGCGGCAACGTCCAGCAAGAGATCGCTTTTATCAAGCGCTTTTTCGCGAAGAGCGGTCAGTTGCCTGACAAGCTCTTTTGCGCCGAGTTCTTCCGGATCGGTTTCAAACTCCGCCTCAGAAAAAAGCGTTAAGGGAACGTCTTCGGGAACCGGATCATTTCCGCTTGAATTGCAGGAGGCGCGTTTTACGCCGGAAAGAATTTCGTCAAGATTGTCTTTGGAAATTTCATTGAATGCATATTCCGAAAATCCGCGTCCGTTGTTAACGCGAACGACAAATCCGCGTTTGGTGAGCATTCCGATTTCCGAAACATTGATGCCGGTTCTTGAAACGCTGACGCTTTGTGCAACGGAATCCTGCGCGAGAATGGACGCATAGGGATAGATTTCATCAAGCTTTGAAAGAAGCGTTTTAAGAAGCGGTTTTACCATCGTAAGATATGGACTAAAGCACAATTTCATAAGGAATCACACTCCGTAAGAGGCTTGGGTTGTTCCTGAGTCCAGCGCGGGAACTTAGGAATGGGGCACGAAAGCTTCTTTTTTGCGGCGCGCGCCTGACAATAGCAGCCGCACAATGTACAGGTAGCTTCGATGCGGTGCTCGCATTCGGCGCACGCGCTTAATCGCTCTTTGTAGGTTTGATCGGCTACGCGGATATCCTCGGAAAGGGAAGAGACATAGGAATCGAGATATTCTATCAGTTCCCCTTCCGGGATTTCGTTGTCAAGACACTTTCGGCATAAAATGGACAAGGATGTATAGCTCATTTTTTGAAGGTGAGAGACAGGACGCTGACTTTGGGAAGCGTGAGTTCAATTTCGGTGCCGGATGCGCAGGAAGCGAGCTTCGCGCCCTCGAAGGGAACGATTTTTACGTTTTCGGGATCGTCGAAATCATTCTTCGCGTGCATATCTCCCGTCAGAATATCGCAATTGAGAAGCTCGTATGCGCCGCCGTCAAGACGCATGGAAATGGAAGCGTCCTCATCGCAGGAAAGGTTTGCAAGCGTTACATGAACATTGCCTTCCTCGTCCACGGATGCGGAGTGGCTTACGGAGGAGAAGGTACGTCCGTCGGCGGTAATGGGGGAAGAGGGCATGATGCTTTCGACGAGCGTTGCACCCTGATGGCGGGAGAACATGTCGAATACGTGGTAGGTGGGGGTTAAGAGCATTTTTTCACCATCGGTTAAGATGACTGCCTGAAGGACGTTGATGAGCTGAGCGATATTGGCCATATGCACGCGGTCAGAATGACGGTTAAAGATATTGAGTGTAAGCGCTGCAACCATGGCGTCGCGCATCGTGGACTGCTGATAGAGGAAACCGGGATTCGTGCCGGGCTCGACGTCGTACCAGGTGCCCCATTCGTCCACGATCAGGCCGATTTTCTTTTCGGGATCGTAGCGGTCCATGATTGCGCCGTGTTTTTCGCAAAGTTCATCCATAAAGGATGCGTGAGCGAGGGTTGCGTAGTATTCTTCCCTGTCAAACTCGGTGGAGCTTCCCTTGTGATCCCATTTGTCGGTCGGAAGCGTGTAATAATGAAGGGAAAGTCCGCTCATGTGATGACGGGCGTTTTTCATCAGGGTCTCGGTCCATTCATAGTTGGGATTTCCAATGGATGTACCTGCGCCGCAGGCGATTTTATAGACTTTGTTTCCGCTGTAGTTGTGAACATACGTCTGGAACTGACGGTAAAGGTCTGCGTAGTATTCGGGACGCATGTTGCCGCCGCAGCCCCAGTTTTCGTTGCCTACGCCGAAATACTTGAGCTTCCACGGCTTGTCCTGTCCGTTTTCACGGCGCAGATTGGCCATGGGGGAAAAGTTGTCGCTTGTCATGTATTCAATCCATTCCGCCATTTCGCGGACTGTGCCGCTGCCCACATTTCCATTGATGTAGGGCTCGCAGCCGATCTGACGGCAGAGCTCGAAAAATTCATGGGTTCCGAAGGAATTATCCTCAACCACGCCGCCCCAGTTGGTGTTGATCATCTTTTTGCGGTTTTCCTTTTTGCCGATACCCTCCACCCAGTGATATTCGTCCGCAAAGCATCCGCCGGGCCAGCGAAGCACGGGCAGCTTGATTTTTTTCAGCGCGTCAACAATATCTTTGCGCATGCCGTTTACATTTTCGATGGGGCTGTCTTCGCCGACGTAAATCCCGTTATAAATGCATCGGCCGAGATGCTCGGAGAAGTTTCCGTAGATTTCCGGATGGATATAGGATTTTTTGTTTTCCGGCTGAACGATCAGTCTCATGGGTGAATTCCTCCTTAAATATGTGATGATATGAAAAAGACAAAACAGCGAAAAAGCATATATTTTCGCATTTTCTATATAATACCATATTTGAATCTCTTTCGCAATAAAATTGCCGGAAAAGAGATTTTGTTAATTGAATGTGTGTGGAATGCTTTTCTGTGCGCGTTCTTCTGGAGATTGCGAGGCGTAAAAAATGTTCCAAAAGTAATATATATAAATGAAGGAATTGTGTCGGGAATATGAATAGATGTCAATTCATGTGCAGGGAATATGTATTCGCGCCCGGAAAGTTGCAAATAACAAAAAAGTGGTTTATGATAAACATGTATGATCGGGTAAATGTTTATTAAAATAAAATTATTGGAGATGAGTTCCATGAAACAGCAGCCGTTACTTTCGGATTTGATTAAAGGCGCGTCGTTTGACGGATTCTTGATGGTTCGTGCTTCCGCCCAGCGCACAGCTTCAAACGGAAGCAAATATCTGGACATGATGCTTACGGACATTTCGGGCGATGTGAATGCAAAGATGTGGGACGGACTTGTGCTTGCGCCGGAGGTTGGAAAGGTGATCAAGGTCCGCGGCGTTATGCAGGAATACAACGGCCGCGCACAATTTCGGGTGGACAAAATGCGCGATTCAAGGGAAGAGGATGAAGTGGACATGAACCGGCTGATTCCCTGCGCGCCCAGACCGGCTGACGACATGATGGATGAGATTTTAAACCGTGCCGACGCGATTCGCGACAAGGAATTGAAGGCGCTGGTGCTTATGCGGCTTGAGGAGGCCGGCGAAAAGCTCCTTTTTATGCCTGCAGCATTGAAACTTCACCACGCGGAGAGAAGCGGCCTCCTTCACCACACGTCCACGATGCTCAAAGGCGCGCAGATGATTTGCGATTTGTATCCGTTTTTGGATGCGGATCTCATTGCAGCGGGCGTCATCCTTCATGACCTTTGCAAAATCGACGAAATGAAGAGCGATGAGCTTGGCATGGTTTCCGATTATACAAGGGACGGAAATCTTCTGGGACATCTGGTCATCGGCGTAAGCGAACTGAACCGCTGCGCAAGAACCATCGGCGTAAGGAGCGAGCTTGTTTCGATGCTTGCCCACATGATCTTGTCCCATCATGATCTTCCGGAATACGGCTCTCCCAAGCCGCCCATGTTTCCTGAAGCGGAAGTTTTGCATACGCTGGACGTGCTGGACGCGCGCATGAACGAAATGACGCACGAACTCAATAAGGTGCAGCCCGGCATGTTTACAGAGCGCATCTGGTCGTTGGACAGAAAACTCTACAGACGCGAAGAACAAGCGTAAATTCACCCAAAAGGAGGAGGCGCGCGTAACATGAAGACGCTGGTGGTGGCGGAAAAGCCGTCAGTGGGAAGGGATATTGCGCGCGTTCTGGGCGTAAAGGGAAGCGGAAACGGCTTTCTTGCGTCAGATACGCATATAGTCACTTGGGCGGTGGGACACCTGGTCGGCTTGTCGGAGCCGGATGAAGTGGATGAAAAATACAAAAAATGGCGGATGGATGTGCTGCCGATGCTGCCGGAAAAAATACCGCTGAAAGTGTTCAGGCAAACCCAAACACAGTTTAATGTCGTTAAAAAGCTTATGAACGACAAGGAAGTTTCGGAAATTATCTGCGCGACCGACTCGGGACGCGAGGGAGAACTCATATTCAGATATATTTACGATTTGGCAGGCTGTCAAAAGCCGGTCAAGCGTTTGTGGGTGTCGTCGATGACGGATGCAGCCATCAGGGCGGGGCTTGACAGCATGAAGCCGGGCGAAGCGTATGACAGCCTGTATTTGTCCGCAAAATGCAGAAGCGAAGCAGACTGGCTGGTCGGCATGAACGCATCGCGTGCATTTTCCTTAAAATACAATGCGCATCTGTCGGTCGGCCGTGTCCAGACGCCGACGCTTGCAATTCTTGTAAAGCGCGATATGGAAATCGCTGCTTTTGTGCCGGAGGAGTATTATGAAGTGACCTGCGACTTCGGCGATTATAAAGGCGTCTGGATCGATGAGAAGCAAAAAACACACATAAAGGCCAAGGATAAGGCGGACGAAATCAAAAAGAAGGTTTCGGGGAAAACGGGGAAAATCATCGAAAGCACAAGAGATGAAAAAAGAAAGCCGCCCGAAAAACTCTATGATCTCACAACCCTTCAGAGAGAAGCCAACCGCAAATTCGGCTTCAGCGCAGACAAAACGCTAAAAATTGCGCAGTCGCTCTATGAAACGCGCAAGATGATCACCTATCCCAGAACCGATTCAAGCTATCTGCCGGACGATATGATTCAAAAGGTTCATAAGACGATGAATCTTCTTTGCGAACCCTATGCGTCCTTCGTAAAGGCGATTTCGCCGATTAAAACCGCAAAACGTATTTATGACAACGGAAAGGTTACCGATCACCATGCGATTATTCCGACGGACAGGCGGGCGGATATCGGCGTACTGAGTGAAGATGAAAGAAAGATATTTGATCTGATTGCAAAAAAGCTGATCGCCGCCCATTATCCTGATTATGTCTATTCGTCTACCAGAATCATCACGGATGTGGAGGGCGAAAAGTTCAAAACGCAGGGCAATATGCCGATTTCGGAAGGCTGGCGCGCGCTTTATAAGGGCGAAGAGAAGAAAAAAGAAGACGAAAGCGAGATTCCGCTGCTGACTGCGGGTGATGAAAGACCGGTTAAGAAAGTCACGAGCAAGCTGTCGAAAACCAAACCGCCGTCTCCGCATACGGACGACACGCTTTTAAAGGCTATGGAGGATGCGGGAAAAACGATAGAGGACGAGGAACTTCGGGAAAAGATGAAGGATTCGGGACTCGGAACACCTGCAACCAGAGCGGCGACCATTACAAGGCTGATCGACGTAGGATATGCCGAGAGAAAAGGAAAACAGATTTTTTCGACCGAAAAGGGAAAGCTGCTTGTAAAAGTCACGCCGGAGGAAATGACAAGCGCGCTGACGACCGGAAAATGGGAAAGAGCGCTTTCAAGAATGGCGCTGATCAACGATAAAGCCGAGATGGAGAGAAAAGAAAAGCGTTTTATGGAAAGCATTCAAAGATTCTGCACCTATCTCGTGGATTACGCAAAGACCAAAGCGCCGTATCAGCGCTTTCCGGACGAGAAGAAAGCACATGTGCAAAATAAAAACAACCAGAAAAAAACTGAGACGGTGGTGGACAAAAATCATGGATGAAAAAATGCTCAGGCAAATACGGGAGACGGCGTGCAAAATGAACCGGTTTTCTTCCGAAAACGAACTTTTTGAAAAAAAGGAATGCGGCCTTCCTGACCGAAAAGAGATCATTCTCCTTACGGAGAAACTCAGAGGCATGATGTTTCCGGGATATTTCCGGGACGAATTTATGGTTCGCGGAGAGTTTTCCTACGGGCAGGCGCTGACCGAGTGCGCGCAGAGGCTTGAAAAAATCCTGACGAACGCTTTCGGCATAAACGGCGGATGCGATTGCGCAAAAGGAAAGGCGGAGGATGTTTGTCTCCACTTTATCGGCGAGCTTTCATCGGTTCAGAAGGCGCTTTCCTACGATGTAGAGGCAGCATACAACGGCGACCCGGCGGCGAAGACAAGGGCGGAAATCGTGTTTTCCTATCCAGGCCTGTACGCAACGACCGTTTATCGACTTGCGCACATTCTGTATAATGAATCCGTTCCCTTGGTTCCGCGCATCATGACGGAATACGCGCACTCTCTG
>JAZSFI010000448.1:0-8503 GCA_045532135.1 Clostridia bacterium
CGCAGGAATGCCCAATCTGTCGATCGCGGGCGCATCGTAGCGAAGCTGAGAAGCCTTTTCCTCCAGCGTCATCTGCGCAACCAATTTTTTAGCCAAATCACGTGCAGTATTGCGATCCATAATCCGTGTCCTCCCGTATTCATATACATAAATAGGATATAATCAAGCGGCATGAAGACATGCATACCGTCTTCCAAATCGCATGCTATTATTTTACATTATATATTCCTACCTGTCAATCACATGTATGATTGACAACGGGCATGAATTTGGCGCATAATATAGGCAGAAACAACGAGGTGATTTCAATGGATAACTGGCAGGAACGAACCATCCGCATGATCGGCGAGGAAGCGGTTCAGCGTCTGAACCGCGCGCGCGTAGCCGTATTCGGTCTGGGCGGCGTAGGTTCATACGCGGCGGAAGCGCTCGTTCGGGCAGGCGTCGGTACGGTTTTGTTTGTAGACAGCGAAGAAGTGGATTTGACAAACATCAATCGACAGCTGATTGCAACGCATAAAACCGTCGGAAAAAGCAAAGTCGAATGCGCAAAGGATCGCGCCCTTTGCGTCAATCCCGCCTTGAATGTACAGACAAAGGCCATGTTTTTTTCGAAAGAAACGGCAGACGAAATCGATTTTTCGCAATTCGACTGTATTGCAGACTGCATCGATTCCGTCTCCTCCAAGATCCTCTTAATCGAAAAAGCCAAAGCCGCCGGCGCGTTTATCGTAAGCTGCATGGGCACGGGCAACAAATTGGATCCGTCCCGCTTTCGCGTCACCGACATTGAAAAAACCGAAATTTGCCCGCTCGCCCGCGTGATGAGACGGGAGCTTAAAAACCGGCAGATTAAAAATGTAAAGTGCGTCTGGTCGGACGAACTGCCCGTTAAACCCGACGGCGATCCCCGTACGCCCAGCTCCATTTCCTTCGTGCCCGGCGCGGCAGGACTGGTGCTGGCAGGCGAGATTATCCGGCACATTATAAAAGGCAACAATTAAAGACTTTAGTCTGTTTTATGCACTTTTCATATCATCAAACAGGGCCTGTGCAGATGTAGAACTCTGCACAGGCCCTGTTTGATCAATCTCTCGGCTTCTCCTTATTGGATCATTTTTCTCCATGGTCGTAATTCATCGGTGGGGCGCGGGCTTGCTCTCACCGAAAAAAACGCACTGAAAACGCAAAACGGAGGAAGCAAACCCTCATCCTACGATGAACCAACTTATTTCTGGCACACAAAGCTGGTACTACATATAATTACAGACTATAGTCTGTAATTATGCTAAAACAAACCAAAGTCTGTTTTATATTTAAGACTTCGGTTTGTTTTAGTTCTTATTCCTCTGCCCAACTCTTCGCTTTTTCCACAGCGCGTTTCCACTGGCGAAGCGTATTTTCCCTCTCAACCGGCGACATTTGAGGCATAAAGCATCTCGCCGGCTGCCAGATATTTTTAAGGCGCTCATCGTCCCAGAGTCCAACCGCCCGGCCGGCCAGCATCGCAGCGCCCAGCGCAGTGGTTTCCGTGACAACGGGACGCATAACCTTCGCACCCAGAATGTCCGCCTGATACTGCATGAGGAAATCGTTGTTGCTTGCGCCGCCGTCGACTCTGAGCATTTCCATACGGATGCCGCTGTCGTTGATCATCGCACCCAGTACGTCCTGCGATTGATAAGCAATGGATTCAAGCGTTGCGCGCACTACATGCGCCCTGCCCGCGCCGCGCGTAAGACCCACGATCGTTCCTCTGGCATACATATCCCAATGCGGCGCGCCAAGGCCGGTAAACGCAGGCACAAGATAAACGCCGCCGTTATCGGGCACGGAAGAAGCAATTTCGTTGGTTTCAGCGGCATTTGAAATCATCTTCATTTCATCTCTCAGCCACTGAATCGCAGCGCCCGCAACAAACACGCTGCCTTCAAGCGCATATGTGGGCTTTCCTTCCAGCCGCCATGCGACAGTCGTGACAAGATTGTTTCGGCTGTTGACCGGACGCGCGCCCGTGTTCATTAAAACAAAGCATCCCGTTCCGTATGTATTTTTCGCCATACCGGGCACAAAGCAGCCCTGTCCGTACAAGGCGGCATGCTGATCGCCCGCCATGGCGGCGATCGGAATCTCCGCGCCCAGAATCTCTTTATCCAGCATTCCGACAACCGCAGACGAATCCACGACCTTGGGGAGCATTGCCTTAGGAATGTTCATCGCGCGAAGAAGAACCTCGTCCCACGCCTGCTCCCTGATATTGAAAAGCATCGTGCGGGACGCGTTCGTCGCATCCGTCACATGCGCTTTTCCCTTTGTCAGACGCCATACAAGGTAAGTGTCCACGGTTCCAAACAGAATTTCGCCTTTTTCAGCGCGGTTTCTTGCACCTTCGATGCTGTCCAGGATCCACTGAAGTTTCGTTCCGGAAAAATACGCATCGGGAATCAGGCCGGTTCTGTCGCGGATGGTGTTTCCGAGGCCGTCTTTCTTGAGCCTTTCAACCAGCGGAGCCGTTCTCCTGCATTGCCAGACAATCGCATTCATTACGGGTATTCCCGTATTCTTTTCCCATACGATTGTGGTTTCTCTCTGATTTGTTACGCCGATGGCAAGAATATCCTTTGCACCAATGCCCGCTTTCTGAACCGCAAGCTTCAGCGCGTTTACCTGGCTTTGAAAGATATCCTCCGGATTGTGTTCGACCCAGCCGGGCTTGGGATAAATCTGCGGAAACTCGATTGCGTGGGAAGCGACAAACGCTCCCGTTTCATTAAAAATCACTGCGCGCGAGCTGGTCGTTCCCTGATCGAGCGCTACAATATATTTGCTCATATTCTTTCAATCGTCCTTTGTATGCTTTAGAAAAATACATCCAAATACAGATGGGTTTCCGCCGGGAATAATCCGTTATCGTCCGCTTCCTGTCCCGCATACATGCGCACCTTTTCTTCGTCCTCATAAAGCACATTTTCTTCGGGATAGATCATGAGCATTTCAACATCAACCGGCGCAGTGAATTCCAGGATATCCCCTTCAGGCATATGGACATAAATCTTTCGCGTGTTCTGCGAGTGCATCAGTTCCGCAAACGCGGGGTTGATTTCGTATTCCGCATCCATCGTTACAAACGCTCTGGAATTCAGTATTCTTTCGCCGGCTTCATTTTCATAATACTCGAAAATTTCGCGTATTTCGCCGCTCTCGGCATCCAGAATATACTCAACCGCATCGCATTCGCCCTCGAATTCGCCCTGATAATATGTCTTGGTCGTAATGATGCGTTCGTCCTGTTTCATTTCCTCCGAGAAAAATTTCTCATTCAGACGCACATCAGCAAAGAAATTCTGTTTCATCTGAAGCGTGTTTTCCTCATACTCGTCCGCAACAAAGCCCATCACGTATATTTTCATGCTCCATGTATCAAAGCCCACGCAAGCAGTTTCGGACAGGATTTCTACGCTGCCCTCACTGTCTTCGCTGACGATCATCTGCTGCCCGTTTTCATCAAACCCTGCATACAGAAACACGGAAAACATTTCGTTTCCGTCATAATCATAATAAATGCGGTTTACCGCCACGCTTTTTCGGTTCGTAAGAATCAGATCCACGTCCAAAGCCGTTTTGAGCGTCTTGAAAGGATCTGCTTCCTCCGCAAAAGCAACTGTTGCAATCATCAATGCTGCCATCAAAATACACGCAAAAAACTTCTTCAAATCCGATCCTCCTCCATTGTCTTATGTATGTTACCATTTTAACATATGCAGAAGAAAAACGCCATGCCTTTTTAAAAGAAATTGCATCCAAAAAAACAGAAAAGCGAACCGATTCTTTCGCCGGTTCGCTTTTGAATCCTGTTTTAGAAAAGACCCGTGATCACGCCGTTTTCGTCTACGTCAATGGCTTCTGCCGCAGGTACCTTGGGAAGACCCGGCATGGTCATGATTTCGCCGGTCAGAGCAACCACAAAGCCTGCGCCTGCAGAAACCTTGAGGTTTCGAACCGTGACTTCAAAGCCTTCCGGCGCGCCCAGAAGCGTGGGCTTGTCAGAGAAGGAATACTGCGTTTTTGCAACGCATACAGGCAGTTCGCCATAACCCATTTCCGTAAGCTTTTTCGCCTGTTTCTTGGCTTCCGGCGTCAAAACCGCCTTCGTTCCGCCGTATACGCGCTGTACGATGGCATTGAGCTTTTTCTGGATGGACTCCTTCTCGTCGTATGCAAAGGCAAAATTGTTTTCCTTTTCGCAAAGGCGAACCACTTCTTCGGCAAGCGCAATGCCGCCTTCGCCGCCCTTGGCCCATACTTCGGACAGAACCACATTTACATCCTGCTTTTTGAGTTCTTCCGTCAGAAGCTCGATTTCCTTTTCCGTGTCATCCGGAAAACGGTTGACCGCAACGACCGCCGGAAGTCCGTAAACATTCTGCATATTGGAAACATGTCTTCTTAGGTTGGAAATGCCGTTTAAAAGCGCTTCCAGGTTTTCCGTCTTCAGCTGATCCTTCTTGACGCCGCCGTGCATTTTTAGCGCGCGGATCGTAGCAACGATGACCACCGCGTCGGGCTTAATGCCGGCTAAGCGACACTTGATATCGAGGAATTTTTCCGCGCCGAGGTCAGCTCCGAAACCTGCTTCCGTAACGGCGTAATCGCCCAAACGCATGGCCATGCGGGTGGCAAGAACGCTGTTGCAGCCGTGAGCTATGTTGGCAAACGGGCCGCCGTGCACGAGCGCGGGCGTATGTTCCAGCGTCTGAACAAGGTTCGGGCGCAGCGCATCTTTAAGCAGCGCGCACATTGCGCCTTCGGCCTTGAGCTGTCCGGCCGTTACAGGCTGATCATCGTAGGTATACCCGATAACGATTCTGGAAAGGCGATCTTTGAGATCGGTAATTCCGCTTGCAAGGCACAGAACCGCCATGATTTCGCTGGCAACAGTAATATCATAGCCGTCCTCGCGGGGCGTTCCGTTGGCTTTTCCGCCGAGACCGTCAACCACATTTCGAAGCTGTCTGTCGTCCATATCCACGCAGCGTCTCCATGTGATGCGTCTGGGGTCGATTCCAAGCGCATTTCCCTGATAAATATGATTGTCGATCATGGCAGCCAGGAGGTTGTTGGCGGCTCCGATGGCATGGAAGTCGCCGGTAAAGTGGAGGTTGATGTCCTCCATGGGCGCAACCTGCGCATATCCGCCGCCGGCAGCGCCGCCCTTTACGCCGAACACCGGGCCGAGGGAGGGCTCGCGAAGCGCAACCATGACGTTCTTTCCGATTCTGGAAAGCGCGTCGGCAAGACCGATGGTGGTCGTAGTCTTGCCTTCGCCTGCGGGCGTGGGGGTAATGGCGGTAACCAAAATGAGCTTACCGCCTTTTTTCGTGTTTTCCTTCAAAAGAACCAAGGAAATCTTGGCCCTCACGCGGCCGTACGGTTCCAGATACTTTTCGTCAATTCCGGCTTTTCCGGCGATCCGGGCAATGGGCAAAAGCTGTGTGCTCTGAGCGATCTCGATATCCGTTTTCATTGGTACCCGCCTCCGTTACAACTGAATTGATTTAATAATAACGGATGACGGTTGAAATTTCAATCCCCATTCAAGGAATTAACCTGCTTTTTGAGATATGTAACAATCACGCTTACTTCTTCATCCGTTTCATCCACCCGGCTTTCTATGGACAGTCCTGCATCCATAAGCCTTTTGACCGTATCCTTGACGGCATTTATAAACATTCTTTTGTCGCGCAGGATTGTTTTCAGCTTCTTTTTTCTTAAAATCATCTTTTCTTTTTCCTTTTCCACAAGCGCTTCCAGCTTTTTAACCGTAAGTCCCTTCTGCGCCGCTTTTAAAGCCAGCGCATACTGCGTCTCGGAATCATCCCCGATTTTCAAAAGCGCCCGCGCATGCCTTTCCGTCAGATTTCCTTCCAATATGACTTTTCTCACATCCATCGGAAGCTTTAAAAGCCGAAGACGGTTGGCAACGGTCGAAGGATTTTTTCCAAGCTTTCTTGAAAGCGCCTCCTGCGTGATGCCCGACGCGCGCAAAAGCTCCTTCATTCCCTCCGCCTCCTCAAAAACATTGAGCTGTTCCCGCTGGATATTTTCAATCAGCGATATCGCGCGCGATTCAATTTCGTCCGCTTCCAGAATATATGCATCCGTCCAGTTCCGCCCAAGCGCCCTGAGCGCGCGGATGCGTCTTTCCCCCGCAATCAATATATACCCGCCCGCCGCAGGATCCCGCCTCACCGTAACGGGCGTGATCAATCCGTTTTCCCGGATCGATGAGATCAGTCCATTGAGCGCCGTTTCATCAAATTCCATTCTCGGCTGATATGGATTGTCCTGAATTTCACGAATCCGCACCCTTTCAAGAACATGTCCTCTCGCCTTTTCCCGTCTGATTCCTTCCATGCTTCATCCCACTCCTTCACGTGGGTTAATATATACGCAAAAGAAAATGAAATAAAACCACTCGACGAAAGTATCACAAGGGACGGTATTCAGACGACTAAAACACACCATAAATAGGAAACAGCCCTGAAGGCACGCTCCTTCAAGGCTGTTTTCCAGGCAGATACAATTTTCATCCGTCACAAAGGCTTTTTCTCAATGACGCCTGCGCGGCGCGGAAATCTGTCCGGCGTAGGCGCCGTCTTTTTGATTTCCACAATCTTGTGCTCCCAGTCGCGTCCGGGAATGGGCGCAGGATGAACGGAGACTATTTCAGCGTTCAGCTGTTTAAGCGCATTTTCCGCTCGTTCAATTTCTTCCTCCGCATTCGGGCCTTTTAAGGCCAGCATGCGCCCTCCGCTCTTTACAAAGGGCAGAAGCCATTCGGAAAGCACGTTCATTTCGGCGACCGCGCGGGCAGTGGCAACGTCGAACGAATCGCGGAATTCCGGTTTTTTCGCCGCATCCTCCGCGCGTCCGTGAATGGCTTCGGCGTTCAGACCGAGCGCATCGATGACGGACTGTAAGAATCCAACGCGCTTTTGAAGCGCATCCAGAAGCGTAACTTTAATATGCGGGCATGCAATGGCAATCGGTACGCCCGGAAGCCCTGCGCCGGTACCCACGTCAATCAGCGTCTGAACGCCATCCAAATGCTTTACAGCGTTCAGGGAGTCCAGATAATTTCTGTCCGCCGCTTCATCAATGTCGTCCGGCACACGGGTCAGGTTCATCTGTTTGTTGCAAGAAACGAGCATTTCGTGATATTTGACCATCTTTTCCGCCTGCTCGGGCGTAAGAAATACGCCCATATTCCTTGCGGAATCAAGAATCCTGTTTTTCACGTTGCCTTTCCTCCCGCCTGCGTTTTTCCATGAGAATCATAAGAACCGTAATATCGCCCGGCGAAACGCCCGGAATGCGCGACGCCTGACCGAGAGACGCAGGCTTTACTTTATTGAGCTTCTGTCTTGCTTCAATGCGTAAAGTGTCGATGGTCATATAGTCAAGATCCTGAGGCAGCGTCATCTGCTCTTCGCGCAAAAATTTTCTTGTTTCCGCCTGCTGACGCGAAATGTAACCCTCGTATTTCAGCTCGATTTCGGTCTGCTCCTTGGCGTCGGCGCGAAGCTCGGGAAGGTTTTCGTCCGCCGTTTTCAAATCGTCATAGGTGAGATTCGGGCGCTTGATGAGATCGGCAAGCCGCGCCGACGCATTCATTTTGGTTTCGCCCTTTTTTTCCAAAAGCGCGTTCATTTCATCCGTCGGCGGCACCCATTTGTTTCTCAGGTATTCCGTGCCCTTATGCAGCCCTTCCTGCTTTTCATGAAGGATTTTAAGCCTCTCATCGGAAATCAGGCCGGTTCTGACCGCCATTTCGGTAAGGCGCATATCCGCGTTGTCCTGCCGCAAAAGAAGGCGGTATTCCGCACGCGACGTCATCATGCGGTAGGGCTCATCCGTTCCCTTTGTGGTAAGATCGTCAATCAGAACGCCGATATAGCTGTTGGCGCGGTTCAGCGTCAGCGGCTCTTCGCCCCTCAGATACAGGCTTGCATTGATGCCCGCATACAGTCCCTGCGCGGCAGCCTCCTCATAGCCGGACGTGCCGTTGATCTGGCCGGCAAAATAAAGGCCGTCGATGCTGCGCGCATTGAAATGGTTATCAAGCTGCATAGGATCGATGCAGTCGTACTCGATGGCATAGGCAAGGCGCATAAGCTCGGCATGCTCCATACCGGGCACAGAGTGATACATCTCCCTTTGGACATCCTCGGGAAGAGAACTGGACATGCCCTGCACATACCATTCGACCGTGTCAAGTCCTTCCGGCTCGAGGAAAATAGGATGTCTTTCCTTGTCCGCAAATCGCACCACCTTGTCTTCGATGGAAGGGCAGTATCTGGCTCCGGTGCCGTGGATATCTCCCTTATACATGGGCGCGCGGTGCAGGTTGGCGCGGATGATCTCGTGCGTTTCCGGCGTTGTGTAGGTCAGATAACACAGCGCGCGGTTTTCAAGCTTTCCTTCCGTCAGGAAAGAGAAGGGG
>JAZSFI010000479.1:0-3240 GCA_045532135.1 Clostridia bacterium
CCAACTCCTTGGCTCACAGAACGACATGGCTACGACCCGACTTGCTGTCCGCCGATGAACTCCACCTCATCCGCGACGACCTCGGTGACGTACCGCTTCGAACCGTCCTGCGCATCATAGGAGCGGGTCTGAATGCTGCCGACGACCGCAACTTTACGGCCCTTGGCAAGATAGCGGCCGCAAAGTTCGGCCAACTGACGCCATGTAACGATGTTAATGAAATCCGCTTCGCGAACGCCCTGCTGATTGGCAACACGGCGGTTAATGGCGACGGTGAAGGTGCAGACCGACACACCGCTGTTTGTGGTGCGGACTTCGGGATCACGGGTGAGGTTTCCGATCAGAATTGCTTTGTTCATTTAAAGCACCTCATTTCTGTACCGGTCGAAAGTGTTATTCGATTTCAGCCTGGGGCGCTTCGGCGTCGGCCTCTTCGACCTTGGCTTCAACGGCTGCGGGCGCTTCGGCTACGGGAGCGGCCTCAACGGGGGCGGCTTCACGGGCTGCGAAGGGCTTGAGCGGCTCGCGCTTGGCGGGAATCGGTCCCTCGAAACGGATTACGAGATAACGGAGTACGGATTCGGAGATCTGAAGATTACGCTCCAGCTCGCGGGGCAGATCCGCGGGGGCGGTCATGTACATAAGTACATAGTAACCTTCGGTCTTGTAGTTGATGGGATAGGCCAGACGGCGCTTTCCCCACTCGTCTACGCGGTCAACTTTGCCACCATTGTTGGTGACGATGTTGGAGAAGCGGTTGATGAGCTCACTACGGGCGCCCTCTTCGAGAGCAGTGTCGATGACGTACATTACTTCGTACTGATTCATTTGCTTTCTCACCTCCTTATGGACTTGGCGGCCCTGACCAGGTGAATCAGGGCAAGGATGCGCAATTACATATTATAATGGAAGACAAGTAAAATTGCAATACTTGTCACGCAAGTTTAACACATGTCTTTGTTTATTCCGGAATAAACACGCGCGTGACGCGGGCATAGAAGGGCGCGGTTTCGTCGGGCAGAATGTGGATGTCCACATAGCCCCAAAACTCCATGCCGAAGCCGAAATCCTTTTCGACGCGAAGACTTACAATGATGGTGCCGGTTCCGCTTTCAACTGCGCCGTCGATCTCGATGTTTACAGGCAGCGCAGAAGGATATGCTTCGGTATCGAGGGCATAAACATATTCGCCTTCTGAAAACAGCATGCTGTAAGCATCCTCAAAGGTGAGCAGTTCACAGGCGGTTGTCTGCATTTTAATAAGACGACAAACGGCTTCGCGCGCAAACTCCTCGTCCGGAACGCCGTCAAAATTATAAAATGAGTCGCAGGAGAGAAGAATTTCGTAAAGCGGCTTTGCGATTTCATATACGGGCATGCCATATTCCGGAATATCCGGAATGTCTGAAACCTCTGAAACGCAGCTTCCGGCTGCAAGAAGTATCATCGAAAGCATGAGCGCAATAAATCTTTTCATCGTGGTTTCCTCCTTTATTACTGTTCTTCCCTGTAAAAGCAGCTGCCGCCGATAAATTCGCGCAGAATGCTGTTTAAAGGAATTTCGTCCTCCACGTCCGCGCTTCTTATGTAGTTTAAAAACTTCACAAGTCTGCGCGCCTGGGTGTAATGCGGATTGTCCGGCGTGATGGCGGTCAGGATGGGATAGGCGAAATTCTTGACAACAGCCAGTTCGTAAGCGAGCGAGGAATTGATCATTGCATCTGCATCCTCCTGGAAGGGGAAAATGTTTTTTTCCTCGCCGCGCCTGACTGAAGGCCACATCGAAAACGTTTTTTCCGGGTCGGTGCTTCTGAACGCTGCGTCGCGGACGATTCGCCGGATCAGACGCGCATCGGTTGTACGGATGCGGTTGTGATCATCGATGTTCAAGGTGGTCAGTGCGCTTATATAGATTTTGAATTTCATTTCGCGCGCAATGCCGGGCGTCAGACGGTCGTTTAAGCCGTGAATGCCTTCAATCAGTATGGGGGTGGTTGAGTCTACCTCAACGGGATGCGTTTTGTCCGTGCGTGTGCCGGTTGCAAAATCATAGGTCGGAACATCCACTTTTTCGCCGTCCAGAAGCGCGGAAAGATGCTTGCCCAAAAGAGAAGTGTCCAGCGATTCCACGCATTCAAGGTCAACCTCGCCGTTTTCATCCAGCGGCACCTGATCCCGGTTCAGATAATAATCGTCCAAAGAGAGCTTGATCGGCGTAAGTCCGGTCACGCGAAGGGCGATCATAAGGCGGTTGCAAAACGTGGTTTTTCCGGAGGACGATGGGCCTGCAATGCATACAAGGCGCGCGCGGCTTTCCACGATTTTATCCGCGATTTCATAGATTTTTCTGTCCATCAGCGCTTCGTTTACGCGGATGAATTCGCGAAGACGACCGTTTTCCGTCATTTCGTTCAGATCTGCTGCATTTTCAACGTTTAAAATCTCGTGCCAGCGCGAGCTTTCCCGAAAAACGGACAAGAGCTTTGGCATCGGTCTGTATTCTGAAACGCGCGACGGATCATCTTCGTCCGGCAAAAGCAAGGCCAGACCTGCGTCCACAGCGATTATATCAAAAACCTTCACGCATCCGGTGGAAGGCGTCATTTCGCCGTAGAAATATTCCTTCATGCCGCCGCACTCATACATTCTGAAATGCTCAAACGGCCTGTACTTTAAAAGTTTTACCTTGTCTTCGTCGCCGCGGCGCGCGTAATGCGCAATCGCTTCCTTGCGTGACATCGGAAGAAGCCGGAAAGGAAGATCGTTTTCGGTGATGGAACGCATACACGCTTTGAGCGTTTCAATCGCCTCCGGCGTAAGCTTCATGCCGCGAACGGATATGAATACCCCGCGCCAAAGCGAATGCTCGCACCGGACGAATACCCCCGGAAAACATTTTTCAAATGCCATCAGCATGACAAAGCGAATCGACCGCTCATATACGCGCCGGCCTTCTTCATCGGAGTAAGTGAGGATGTGCGCGTCCGCCTCACGGCAAAGGGTGTTTAAAGAAAGCGTCTCGCCCCGAACCATTACGGCCAGCGCGTCCTTTTGGACGCCGAGCTTCACCGCCGCGTCATAATAGGTTTCATTTTGCATAACTTCAATGGGTCGGTCATTGATTCTGATTCTCAAAGCAAATTTCATCTCCTTTCCTGAAAAGGTTTTTCTTCTTCTATTGTATCAAAAAAGAAGAAAAAATCCAACCTTCTTTTTAAAAAAGAGAGGAGAGGGTTGCTT
>JAZSFI010000441.1:0-2690 GCA_045532135.1 Clostridia bacterium
TCCAATCTCCGCGCTTATATTAAGCGGCAGTGAAACCTTCAGATACGCCGGTGCATCGATAAACGGAATTGAGATGTCGGAATTGTACAGCACAATCTCCGGGGATTTGTTGTCGATCCATGTGTCGATTTCTTCGCCCAAAAACGCGGTCAGCTGTCCGGTCAGTATGACGTTGGTATCCGCTTCAAAATAGTCGCGCTCTTTGTCATAATTGAATTTGGCGCGAACATCAAGCTTTATGTTATAGCCTACCGTAACTGTCTCATAAGTAATGCTTCCTTTGATGGCCGGAAGCCCGACGGTATCGTCGTCCGCCGCTCCTCCTCTTCCGCCGTAGACGCCTTCTACTTTGATCAAATCATACATGTCGGAAAGGTGTACGTTTTCATCCCTGATAATCGTCACCGTACCGTCTGCATTTTCCTGAACGGAGGCAATTTTGACGGGTGTCTGCACGCCGTCTTTATTCAGCAAAACCTTATCGCCCGCATTCAGCGCCTGCGGGGTTTCAAAAGTATAGCTCTTTTCTCCGGCTGCGACAGGCGCGTTTAAGGGAATTACGTCGCTGCTTAAAACGGCAAAGCCCGAAGAGCCGAAATCCAGCACGGTTTTTCCGGAAAAATCCTCCGGCTTCTGATTTAAAAACGCTTCATATTCCGATGTATAGTGATAGTTGACTCGAACCTCGCACAGTTCGCTGCCGCTGAAGCTTTCAAGCACCGCGCGAAGCGTAAAGTATCCCGGAAGCGTTATGGCAGGGGAAATATCCACAATAAGATTCCTTGCCTGCCCCTGAACCTCCGTCTTTTCCGTGCTTAATACTGCTTTTCCTGCATCATCCAAAACCTCTGCGCGGAGCATACATCTTTCAGATGTTGTAACAACGCAGCGGATGACGTTTTCACCGGCTTCATTTTCGCAAATCTCAACTGAAAGCACCTGCGCTTCGCCAGAAGGGATGTATTCATCCATGATCACATATTGGACGCCGCGCTTTACACACCAATGATGCGCATAGCTGCCCATCCATACGCCGAATGTTGCATTTCCAACGCCGTCAAACGCATCTTCTGCGATATAGGTCAGATTCGGCGGAAGTTCAATAATCCCCTCTTCACCATCAGCGTGCGCATTTACGCTGACAATCGCAGAATGCATAATGCTTAAAACGATCAATACCGCAAAAAAAAGAGAGAGAAGCCTTTTCATGACGTGATCTCCTATGAAAAATTTGGTATACTGGCATTTTACACAATGATCAATGGAAATTCAATGGGCGAAAGGTAAAAACTGAAACACTCAAAGCTAAAAAAACAGCGCTGCTTCCAATGGCTGCAAAGAGCCGCGAAAACAGCGCTGCTTCATCTGATAATAACGCAGGAAAAGTTTACTTATTCTCCGTATCCGTTCGGATTATTGCTCTGCCATGTCCAAAGGTCGCGGCACATGTCAACCAGCGTACGCTTGGCTTTCCATCCCAACACCTTTTCGGCCTTTTCAGGGTTGGAGTACACCGTCGCAATATCGCCGGGGCGGCGCGGGCCGATTTTGTAGGGAACCTTAATGCCGTTGGCTTCTTCAAACGCCTTGACCATGTCCAAAACGCTGTAGCCGATACCGGTGCCCAAGTTGATTGCGTCGCAGCCGGTAAACTTTTCAGCGTATTCCACCGCAGCCACGTGACCTTCCGCCAGATCCATTACATGAATGTAATCGCGAACGCCGGTTCCGTCGGGTGTATCGTAATCATCGCCGAATACAGTCAGGTATTCGCGGCGGCCGACTGCCGTCTGGGAAACATAGGGCATTAAGTTGTTGGGAACACCCGTGGGATCTTCGCCGATTTTTCCGCTCTCATGCGCGCCGACGGGGTTAAAGTAGCGCAGCAGGACAACCGACCAGTCGGGATGTGCAGCGGAAACGTCTCTTAAAATCTGCTCGTTCATGTACTTTGTCCAGCCGTAGGGATTGGTGCAGCCAAGTTTTCCGCTTTCGGTAAGCGGAACCACGTTGTCTGCGGAATAAACGGTGGCGGAAGAGGAAAAAATCAGCTTTTTGACGCCGGTTTTCAGCATCGCATCGGCAAGATGGAGGGTGGAAACGAGGTTGTTTTCATAATACTCCAGCGGCATACGCACGGATTCGCCGACGGCTTTTAAGCCCGCAAAGTGAATCACGCTGTCCACATGATGCTTATTGATGATCTCAATCAGCTTTTCAGTTTCCCGCGCATCGACCTCGTAGAAGGGGATTTCCTTACCGGTAAGCTCGGTTACGCGGGCAAGGGATTCCTTGGAGGAATTGTCGAGGTTATCGACAACGACGATATCATAGCCTTTGTTCAAAAGGCAAAGGCAGGTGTGGGAACCGATATATCCGGCGCCGCCGGTGATCAGGATGCTCATAATCTGGCCGCCTCCTCTTTGATGATCTTCGCCATTTCGTCCCATTTCTGCTCCATGTCGTACACAAGCTTGAGCTGCGTGCGGCAGCGGTCCAGATTGTGCTTTTCCCTGTGAATTCTGAAGTACACATCGCCCTGAAGATAGTCCGTCAAAAAGCGGATGCCGCATTCATAGGTCATCATTTTCGCGCCCATGGGCAGGGTTTCGATATCCTTATCCGTCAGTTTTTTTCCGCATGCGGAGAGGAAGCCCCGGGTATAGGCGCGGAACATATCAAGAGACATG
>JAZSFI010000232.1:0-7062 GCA_045532135.1 Clostridia bacterium
ATTCTGATCGACAGCGTAAAAAATGGCGGCGAACAGCTCCATTGGCTGCCGCCGCTTATTCTTAAAAATGAAGATGGATCGGAAACGGAAGAATGGTTCAGGATTTACGGGCGCGCTTGACAGGCGCGCTTTTTTCAAACACAAGTGCGCAAAGAGCGGGAACGGTAACCACAAAGCCTGTGCCGCGCTGCGGGTTTTCGAAGGTTTTGAAGGTTTTGGTCTCATCTGCTCGGTTAAATCCGCCGAATTCTTCGCGGTCCGTTGAAAATATCATATGGTATTCTCCGTCGCCCACGGTGTTTACCGGCAGGAAGAAGTTGTCCGCATCGGCATATTCGCTGAAATTGAACACGTATACAAGATCGCCCTTGGAAAACGCGATGACGCTTTTTTCAGGATCCATCCAAAGGTTTTGAAGATCACGCTTGCACATGACGCGGTATTTTCTGGCAAAACGGTGCATGTTTTCGTCAAAGGAAAGCAGCTGCGGATATTTCAGGAAGCCGTTTTCGGACAAAGACCATTGACGGCGCGCATAATGGAAGGAATTTCCGTTGCCTTCGCGGGGGAAATCGATCCATTCGGGATGTCCGAATTCATTGCCCATGAAATTCAGATATCCGTCGCAGGAGAGCGTGAGGGTGATAAAGCGGATCAGCTTATGAAGCTGGATGGCTCTGTCCATCGTGAAGGAGTGATAGCTCTTTTCCATGCCGGTATACATTTCAGCATCCGCCAGACGGAACATAATTGTCTTGTCGCCTACCAGCGCCTGATCGTGGCTTTCCGCATAGCCGATCACCTTTTCCTGCGGGCGGCGGGTGGTCAGTTCATGCCACATGCCGAAAATGTTCCAATCCTTGCTGGGGCCGGACTTGATCATCTTGATCCAGTAATCCGGAACGCCCATCGCCAGACGATAGTCAAAACCGATGCCGCCGTAGCGGATCGGAAGGCACATGCCGGGCATACCGCTCATGTCTTCGGCGATTGCAACGGCAAGAGGGTTGACAGAATGAATCAGCTCGGTCGCAAGCTGAAGATAAGTTACGGCGTCAATATCGGTATTCAGGGAGAAATATTTGTCGTAGCTGTCAAAGGATACGCCGAGACCGTGATTCAGATACAGCATACTGGTTACGCCGTCAAAGCGGAAGCCGACAAAGTGGAATTCCTCCTGCCAGTATTTGATGTTCGACAAAAGGAAATGAATGACTTCGTGCTTTCCGTAATTGAACACGCGGGAGCCCCATGCGCTGTGCCATCCGCGGTCACCCTCATGGAAGAACTGGGTTTTGGTGCCGTCAAACATGCCGATGCCTTCGTTGGCGTTTGCGCAGGCATGAGAATGCACAAGATCCAAAAATACCAGCATACCCATTTCATGCGCGCGGTTGATCAGGCGTTTTAAATCTTCCGGCTCACCGAACCACGAAGATGGCGCATAGAAATTGCTCACCTGATAGCCGAAGGAAGCATAATACGGATGCTCCATGATTGCCATCAGCTGTACGGTGTTATAGCCGGCTTTTTTGATGCGGGGGAGAATATTGTCCGTGAATTCGTTGTATGTGCCGATGCGGCCTTCTTCCTGCGCCATGCCGATATGCGCCTCATAAATGGAAAGAGGAGAAATTTTTCTTCTGCCGTAGCCGCCGTCGGTCCATTCAAAAGGTTTGTCGGGCATCCAGATCTGTCCGTCAAAATCATGAGTTACGGGATTTTGAACCACGCGGCGGATATAGGTGGGGATGCGGTCAAAGGATTCTCCGTCTTTGGTCACCTGTACCTTGACCTTCTGTCCGTGCCTGAGCGCATCGGCGCCTTTGATATGGATTTCCCATACGCCGCCTTCGGAAACCTTGGTCATCGGATGTGAAAGGCGATCCCAGCCGTTGAATTCGCCGATTAAGTGCATGCTGTCTGCGCCGGGCGCCCATTCGCGGTAAACCCAGCCTGTTTCGGTTCGGTGGAAGCCGTAGTACATATATCCGTTTGCAAACGAGGATAAATCCGCATGCTTACCGAGCAGCGTCTTTTTCGCTTCGTTAAAGCGGTTTACGCGCAGGCGAATATCGGAAGCATAATTTGTAAGCCAAGGGTCGATCGAAAGAATCTTGGGCGTGCTTTCGCTCTTCTTCATGCAAATCACCTCATCGTCTATTATAATAAATTTTCCGTCCAAAATCAATCAGGATATCGTGATATCGGGAAAAAAGGGCAACAAAATGCAGCGCTGCTTGGAGTAACAGATGATAAAATGGGTTTTGGAAATATTAAATAGTCTTGACGCAGCGCGGCTTTTTTCTGTATAATTCAAAAGAACTTTTTTATGTGCGACGGTTATGCGCGCGTATATTCAGACGGAGAGATCCGGGAAGGTGCAAAATGGAAATTGAAATACTGTATGAAGATCAGTACCTCGTTGCCTGCATAAAACCGGCGGGCGTTTTGTCGGAAGACGGCGGAATGCCGGATTTGCTTCAGAGCCAGCTCGATGCAAAGCGGATTTTCTGCGTTCATCGGCTTGATAAAGATGTCGGCGGCGTGATGATCTATGCAAAGGACGGAAAAACCGCCGCGCTTTTGTCAGAGGCAATTTCAGCCCACATGGCAAAAAAGGAGTATCTTCTGATCTGTCAGGGCGCGCCTAAGGAAGACGAGGGCACGCTTTTTGATCTTTTGTTTCATGACAAACAGAAAAATAAAACCTTTGTCGTAAAGAAGGAAAGAAAGGGCGTAAAGGACGCGTCCCTGGATTACAAAGTCATTTCAAAAGATGAAAACGCTGGCGTTTCGCTTGTTAAGGCGACGCTTAAAACCGGGCGATCGCATCAGATCCGCGTGCAGTTTGCTTCAAGAAAGATGCCGCTGGCCGGAGATGCGAAATATGGGAGCAGCATAAAATCTTCAAAAATTGCGCTTTGGTCGTTTCGATACACGTTTATCCATCCCGTAACGGGGAAGGAAATATCTGCGAAAAAAACGCCGCCCGGCGAAAATCTCTGGACGGCATTTGAAGAAGCGATCGGAGCTATTTAAGATTGTCCCACATGGATAACTGAATATGTTCGTTTTTGTCGGGAAATTCGTGAAAGTAAGCAAAAAGGCGGTCATTGTCGTGTACAAGGCCGCTTTTTTCGCATGTTTCGTGGAAAATGCGGCTTAAACGATCGTTGTCGGGGCTGTTTACTTCGTAGCTGAAGCCGTATCTTTGGACATATTCCTTTTTAAGACCCGGGAAATGACGATCAAGCTGTTCATAAAAATATTCGCGGTTGCCTTCCCTAAGCGTTAGTCCTGCGCCAAAGAAAACAACGCCGTAAACGCCTGCGTCCCTTGACGCTTCTAATATGGAGAGAATATTTTTATCGTTATCGTTGATAAAGGGAAGAAGGGGAGACAGCCAGACCACAGCAGGGATTCCGCGCGCCTTGAGTGCATGAAGGATCTTGATTCTTTCGGAAGTTACTGACACATTGGGCTCCAGAATCCTCGAGAGTTGATCGTCAAACGTAGTCAGTGTAACGCTGACTACGCATTTGGCTTTTTGATTGATCGAATCAAGAATATCGATATCTCTCAGAATCCTGTCCGATTTAGTCTGTATCGACAGCCCGAAGCCGTGCTTTTCAATCAATAGCAGGGCTTTTTTCGTGTATTCAAGCGTAAGTTCAAGAGGTATATAGGGATCAGTCATTGCGCCGGTTGCAATCATGCATTTTTTGCGCTTGGAGATCAGCGCTTTTTCAAGAAGTTCAAGCGCGTTTTCCTTGACTTCGATATCTTCAAAATCGTGGTTGATCTGATAGCAGCGGCTTCTGGAATCGCAGTAAATGCAGCCGTGAGAGCACCCGCGATACAGATTCATACCGTTTCCCGGGGAGAGAATGCCTTTGACTTTTGTATAGTGCATGCATTTCTCCTTTCAGAAGACTATCGGTTCAGAATCTTTGCGATGAAAGGACGCTTGACCTTCATTGCGCCGACCGGACAGAATTCCTGACAGCAGAAACAGCGGATGCATTTCTTTCGGTCGATTACAGGCTTTTTTCGCTTCATTACAATGGCCTTTGCAGGACAGATGTTCATGCATTTTTTGCAGCCGATGCATTCTTTCTTTTTGACATTCGGAACGCTGCAGAGCGCATAATGAATGAATTTTCCGACGATTCCGCCGATCAAAGAGGCATGTCCGTGGCCGAAATCGGTTTCTTTTCTCGTGCGAACCAGTTCGTAATCGGGGATGATGAACGATTGCACATCGCCGAAAACCGTCATTTCATCGTTAAGGCCCCGCTTTTCTGCCGCCTGAATCGTTTCAAGCTCGCTTTCGTCAAGACCGATTACTTTTGCGCAAACGCGGTCGCATGCATAAGGCGAATCTGATGCGATTAAAGCGCCGATGTGACGGGGGGTTCCGGCGGTCGGTCCGTTTCCTTCCATACCCGTAACGGCGTCAACGATTACGAGACGCTGGGGAAAGCGCACGTTCAGATCCACGAGCATGTCGGCAAACTGCGTATGCTTTGGATATTTGTAGTGATATTCCGGTTTGTAGGTTCCGGGAATTACGCCGAACATGTTTTTGACGCAGGCAGACATCCCCATCATGCCGTGAGTTTTCAATTTGCAGAAATTGATGATCGCGTCTGCATCGTCCAGATAGGAGGTGTATTCCAGATCCTTGACAATAACGCCGTCCGGATTGTCTGCGTGTTTGTGCGCAAAATTCTGGTTGAGCTTTGCGCCGGTTTCTGTTACCTTTTTTAGACCCGTTGCTGCGTAAACCTGATTGACGTAGGGGGAGGTGTAAATGCCACCGGGACTGTCGCCGATGACGACTTCAGCGCCCTTTTGAATGAGCATTTCGGAAAGCGCGTACAGAAGCGTCGGGTGCGTAGTTGCGGCGGATTCCGGCTTCATCATGCTGACAAGATTGGCTTTGATGACAATCTTCATGCCGGGCAGCACAAAATCAAGCCCGCCGATTGCATCAAGCGCGGCTGTCAAGGCAGTTCTCACGGTACTGATTTCATAATCGGGGCATGAAACGATGGAAACTTTCGACATAATTTCATCCTCTCTGATGAGATGCTTTGGATTTCCTTCTCCTGCGCAAAAGTTTGTTCATGGCAAAAAGCGAGGGGAGATACAGGAAAAATGCATAGATCAGCATAAACAGATGCTCGATCTCCGTGTGAAGCGCTGCATCCACGCGGAATTCCTGCACAATGACAAGCGCCGTTGACAACAGCGCCAAGGGAACCATCCAGAAATAATGCTTTTTCAGAAGATGCGCCTTTTTGAGCCGCCAGACAAAATAGAAAGCAAAAATCAGAAGAATGAGAATGGAAAACGCCTGAGATATGCGCACAAAGCCGAAACGCATATAGTCGTCGTCGCGCATGCTTTCAAAAACAATCTGCGCCATGGCATATCCGCCGACGGCAAAACGCCATAGATCGCCGCGCATACGCTTTGCATTTTTAAAATGCTTCTTGGATCTGAAAAGTACGACAAAAAACAGGATCAGCGCATAAAGCGCTTCAAAACGATATACCGCAAAATGCGGCTCCATATACATGTCGTATACAGCGGTAAAGGGATTTACGAGAAACTCGAAGGAAATAATGCGTCCGACGCCCTGCCCGGTGTAAGTTTCCGATATACGAATCAAGGCGATGAAAAGAATGAGTCCCGGGGAAAATGCATCCAGCGATAAAGCCGGAGAAATGCCCAGACGCGCAGAAAACATGCGGACGGAAAGAACAAAGCCTATAATGAAGCCCCAAAGCGAAAGGCCGCCCTCCCAGATTCTGTAAATGGTTTCAGGATGCAGAAGATAAGCGTGGTAGTTTGCAATGCACCAGAAAAGGCGCGCAAAGACAAGTCCGATGGGAAGGGAAACGGCAAAGAGCTGAAGTACACCTGAACGGGTCGTTCGAACTGAAGAACGCTTTTTATAGGCTTTTGAACAGCTCAGGGCAAAAAGAATCCAGAGAAGAAGGCCAATGGCTACGATTGCGCCATAGGGATTTGTCCTGAATTTTTCGAATATCACATTCATTTTATCCATCATAGTCAGCAGAAGCAAAATAAATTATGTCGTAAAGGTTTCTGTGCTTACCGGTTGTGAGATTATAGATTCCGTTTCTGTAGAACATGTAGCTGCTGCCGCCGCCGTCAAGGTTGAAGGCGTGTTTGCAGCCCTTGGACAGCATGTATTCCGCCAGCGTCTGCACGTTTATCCCGGAGGAGGAAGCGCTTCTTCCGTCCGCGACAACCATCAGATACTCAAGCGGTCCGATCTGTCCGATGGCGGTTCGGGGGTTTCCGGAGGTGATGCCGAATTCGTAATCATCATCGTCCAGATCATCCTGAATGACGCCGTCGATGATGAGCGCAGGACCAAAGGCAAAGGCCTGATAAATATTGCCCTTCATTTCTTCAATGCCCTGATTGACTTCGGTGTGGTGATAAAGATGGAAGTCGCCGGCAAAATCGATAAACAGCATGTCAAGATCCGTAGCCGCTCCATCCTGCAGCTTGATTCCCTGACGATAGATGAGATTTCCTGTGCGCTGCGGATAGAAGTCGCCGTTGATTGCAACAATGGCGTTGTTTCGGGTTGCGATTTTATACATGCTGGCGTAATACGCTTTGTTCTGATCGCCGCCCAGCCCGGTTCGAAGCTGACTGGGGTGCGCGATTTTGACATAAGCATAATTGTAGCGGGTGTAGTTTACGCGCTCGTGACCGATTTTTACTACAATACTGTCATCCTCATAGCCAGTCGATGAATAGTTTCTGGAGTGCGTTTCCGCGCCGAAGGAGAAATCGTTCATAGGAAGCGCAACCGGCGTTGGAACAGGCGTAGGCGTCGGAGCAGGGGTTGGAGTTGGAGTGGGTGTTGGAGCGGGCGTGGGCGCAGAGGTGGGAGCAGGCGTAAAATCTGCCTCTGCAAGATTATTTGTGTCAGCTGTGCTGACAGGAACAGGTGTGGGCGTAGGTGTGGGCGTAGGCGCGGGTGTTGGCGTTGGGGTAGGCGTGATCGTAGGG
>JAZSFI010000213.1:0-6753 GCA_045532135.1 Clostridia bacterium
CCCCTGAAAACCTCGCTTCCGCCCTCGCCTCCATGATGCCGGGAACGCCCATGTTTTCCATCGCCTTCCGTCAGAATGCGCAGCGCGCCATGCTGATGGGCGCAAGAAACGGGCGCAGGCTTCCGCTGTGGGTGCAGCGCCTTCGCGCATCGGAAACGCTGACGGACGCGATCAAAAGCAAAAATCATCCTCTGATTCGGGAAACCGTACGCGAATGCATGAACGATTATCTGGACATCGAAGCGGTAAAGGAAGTGCTTTCCGATATCCGTTCGGGCAAAATTGAAGTTCAGGAAGTCTATCATGACGCGCCTTCCCCCATGAGCCTGAATCTGCGAAGGCAGGCCGAGTCGGATCTTATGTACGAAACGGTGATTCCAACCGCCGCCAGAACGCTTTCAAATGAAGAAAGCATCTCCCTTCTTCCCGAGAAAAATGCGCTTGACGACAGTTTTTCTGCATCAAAAGCGCCCAAAAGCGCAGAAGAGGCGCACGCATTTTTGATGATGACGGGCGATTTTCAGTTGGGAGATATGCCTCTTGACATACAATGTCTGGACGAACTGTCCGATGCCGGACGCGTAAAATACATAGAGATCGGACTGTGGATTGCCAAAGAGCATGAAGCGGAATACGAAGAGGCGCTTACATACAAAAACAAAGACGCGCTTTTGAGAATCGTCCGCCGGCTTTCCAGATACCGCGGACCCATTGACGCCGGGATCGTTTCTGCGCGATATTTTCTTTCAATGGAAACCGCCGAAGATATCATTGAAACGCTACAAGAAGCAGGCGACATTGTTGCATTTGAAGAAAGTTTCGTCCATAAAGACGTTTATCACACGGCGCAACGAAAAACCGTTTGGGCGCGACGAACGAGAATCGAAACCGTGCCCGGCGAAAACTATGCCTGCGCGCTTTTATCGAAAATCGGAAAGCACGCGTCCGCCGACGAACAGATGGACCGGGCGCTTTATCAGCTTTCGGGCGAATCGTTCGCTGCGGAAGTCTACGAAAACAATCTGTTCCCTGCGCGCCTTGGAAAATACAGGCCGTCTTTCATCGACGCGGCGCTTTCAAAAGGAAGCGCGCAGTATACCATAGATCCCAAAAACCTTGCCGTGTCTTTCCATATGCCCGAGGATGAGACGGACGAATTTCCAATCGCGCCGGATGATCTTTCCCCAAACGAAGACGCCGTTCTTTCCTGTCTTCAAAAGCGGGGCGCAAGCTTTGCGCGTTCTTTAACCGGCGTTTGCCAAAATGGCGGCGTATCCGATGCGCTAATGTCGCTTCTCAGGCGCGGTCTCGTTCGTTCGGACAGCTTTGCCCCCGTCCGGCAATTAAAGTTTGGCGAGACGGGCAACGTAAAAAGGGACGTCCGTCGGCGCGTTTCGGCAATCGATGCCGGACGCTGGGAAGCCGTGCGCACAAAAAGGCAAAAGACCGCGGAGGAAATCCTTTTATCCCTCTTTGACCGCTTTATGATCGTGTCCAAGGAAACCGCTTACGGCGAAAACTGGCCGTCTCTTCTGAACGCCCTTCGCAAAATGGAATACGCAGGGCTTGTCAGACGCGGCTATTTCGTAGAAGATTTAAGCGGCGCGCAGTTTGTGCGCGAATCGGATTTCGAATCCGTAACCTATCTTCTGAAATCCCCTGTGAACGAATACCGCGTGCTGTCCGCCGCCGACCCCATGCAGCCCTACGGCAAAATCCTGCCCCATAAGGAAGGACGCGCTTTTTTGCGTCTTCCCTCCTCCGCCGTCGTTCTTTATGCGGGCGCGCCCGTCGCCGTCATGGAAAAAAGCGGCGAAACCATCCGGATTTTTGATACAGCGCATGAAGAGCACGCCGTTTGTGCATTTGCTTCCGCCTTCAAAAACGGCTCCGTCTTTGCGCACCTTAAAAAAATCACCGTGAAAACCTACGATAAACGTCTTGATAACGCGCTTTCTCAAAACGGGTTTCAGTCAGACGGGCTAAATATGACGCTTTTCAAAATCTGACGCGCCCGCCGTTCGCTCTTGTAAGTTTCCGCGATTTATGGTATGATTAGATGAACATTTATACGCAGGAGAAGATCACACATGTCGTTTTGCGCATTTGCAGGCCGGGACGCGATGTTCGGCATCACGCCCGTTGAAAATATGTTCATTCTTGAATACATGCCGGGCGCCACGGGCGATTTCGTCCGCGTGTATCTGTACGGGCTCATGCTGTGCCATCATCCGGAAATGGACGAAGGGATCGACGGCATGGCCCGCGCGCTTCGCATCGATTCGGAAACCATTTTAAGCGCCTACCGCTATTGGGAGCGGGAGGGGCTTGTTTCGCGTCTGACGGATAATCCCCCGACATACGAATACCTTGCGCTCAGCAGCATGACACGCTCCGCCGAGCCGCTGGAGGAAGTGTATAAATACAAAAATTTCAACCGCGAGCTTCAAAATGCGCTGCCCGGAATGCTGCTTGACAGCCATGAATACAGAATTGCCAACGAATGGCTGGACGTTTTGCATCTTCCCGAAGACGTGGTGCTTTATATGGTTCACACGGAGGTAGCCAAGCGAAACAAAAAACTGCCTGCGCCCCGAACGCTTTTCAAGCATTTGGACGAAACGGCTACCAAGTGGGCCAATGAGGGCATTTATTCCATCGATCAGGCGGAGGACTACGCGGCAAAATCGTCCGCAGCGGCGGAATATGCAAAAGCCGTCATAAAACAGTTCGGTCAGTCCCGTCCCGCCACAAAGGACGAAATCGCGCTTTCGGAAAAATGGATGAACGAGTGGAATCTGCCGCTTGAAAAGATCATTGCCGCATGTGCGGACACGGTCAAAAGCACGGTTCCCTCCTTTGCATATCTGGACAAAATCTTATCTTCCAAAATATCAGGCGAAGATCAATCGGACGAGGCAAGAGAAAAGGTCAAGGTGCTTTTACACCATCTCGGCACCGCCGCCCGCCCGACGCAGGCGCACATTTCCGCCTATAAACAGTTTATCGAAGCGGGATTCGACTTCCCCGCCATCGAGCAGGCCGCCATTCTCTGCGGCGAAAACAACCGCAGAACCTTTGAGGACATTCAACGAAAGCTCGACCAATGGAAAAAGATGGGCGTTACCACCTTATCTGAGATCGAAGAGGAACGCCGAATTCAAAAGCAGTTTACCGACATCACGCTTTCCATTTTCGAAAGATGCGGAATCGACAGAAAAGTCGTCAAAAGCGACATATCTCAGGTGCGCATCTGGACGGCGCTCATCGAGCTGGACGCGGTTCTTTATGCTGCGGAATGCGCCTTCGGCACCGATGCTCCCATGAAATACATAAACAAACTGATCGTTTCCTGGAGCGCCAAGGGCGTCAAAACCCTGGATGCAGCGCAGAAGGAATTTGCGCTGCATAAAGCCGAAAATTCGTCCGCTGCCAAACCTGAGAATGCAAAAGCGCCCGCCTATCAGCAAAGAAGCGTGACCGAGGACGAATTTGAACACGGGTTCTATGTAGATGTTATGAACAGAAAGAGGGCAGACGAATGACGCGCGATGAAGCCATCAAAACCGCCCGGGAAGAGTACGAGCGCATGCGCACAAACGAATTGAACGCTTTGAGAAGGCGCGAAGAGGAAGCCGTCCGCTCAGACGGCGAAATCCGGACGCTTTTAAACGAACGCGCCGCGCTTCCCATGCGCGCACTGCGCCTTGCCATGACAAATCCCGACGGCGCAAAGGCAGTATCAGAGAAAATGCGCGAGGAAGGCCTTAAAATCAACGCTGAAATCCGTTCGCGCCTTACAGCCGCCGGCTTTCCGGAGGATCACCTTCAGATGCACTATGCCTGCTTGGTCTGCAAGGACACCGGTTACACAAGCGATATGCCGCCCGTCATGTGCGAATGCTTCCAGAAAAAAATTCATGCTCTTCAAAGGGAGCGTCACATCGTGAGCGATTTTGAGACGCAGAATTTTGACAAATACGACGAAAGCAGAATTCCGGACGAAATCGTGTACGGCGAAGTTACCCAGCGGCAGTGGACGGGACGCATCCGCGACCTGTGTCTGGAATACGCAAACAGCTTCCCCTACACATACAAGCCCAATATTCTTTTGACGGGCGAAGCGGGGCTCGGAAAAACCTTCCTTTTAAGCGCGATTGCCGAACGCCTTGAAACGCGCGGCTTTTCCCCCGTTCTGATTTCCGCCTACCGTCTTCTTGAAATCATGCGCGAGAAGCATTTTCATATGGATGCGCCCGGTACGGATTTTGAATCGCTGCTTTCGTGCCCGATACTCTTAATCGACGATCTTGGCTGCGAGCCGATGCTTAAAAATATCACGCAGGAATACCTGTTCGTCCTGTTAAACGAGCGCATTGCGAAGAAGAAGCCCACCGTCATCGCCACCAACATGACCCCCGTACAGCTCAAGGAGCGCTACGGAGAGCGCATCATGTCCCGCATCTGCGATACCTCCGTTTGCGACAGCGTGCGCCTCATGGGAAGGGATTTACGAAGATTATGACCGAGGCGCAAACGGCCGTATACGCGTTTTTGGCCGAAAACAGGATTTTCTACCGTCACGCGCATCATAAGCGCGTGAGCGCAATATCAGAGTGCGCCCTTTCCGAAAAGCTGCTCGGCGGATGCATGCCCAAGAATCTTCTGCTTGCGCCGCGCAGCGAAAGCGTATGTTTCCTTCTGATCATGCATCCTAAAAGCGTGTTTCGAACCTCTCTTGTATCCAAACAGGCCGCTTCTTCCCGACTTTCGTTTGCTTCGGATGAATCGCTTGAAAAACTCTTTCACACGCATTCCGGCGCAGTCAGCCCGTTCGGCTTTCTTTTTGATACGGATCAAAAGGTGCGCCTTTTAATCGACAAAAAGCTCTTGGCGGAGGAAAATCTCATTTTCCATCCCCTTGAAAACACTGCGTCCGTTCTTCTTTCAAAAGACGTGTTTATACATAAGGTGCTGCCCCTTTTAAAGCGCGTGCCGACCTATATCGACATGCCTGAATTACGAAAGGACTAACAAATGAAAAACAAAAAAGCGCTTCGGGAATTCATTTATCGAAAACCCCTTGCAGGCGGAAAGCTGATTCTTCTGGGCGCGCTTGTCATGTTCATCTGGTCTGGCTGGGAATGTATTCTGCGCTACGATGCGATGGACGGAATGACAAAGGCGTATATGAATCTCGTAAAAAACTATAATATTCCCATCCGCGAAGCCATTAAAAACATTTGGGACACACCCGAAGCGCGGCAGGACTGGATCAATATCATCGTGCTTGCTTTAATCGCGGTGTTTGCGCTTTTCTCCTTCTTCTTCAGCCGCTTCTGGAAGCCCGCCTTTCTCGTCATCCCCGTATGCGCAATGATTCTCTTCTACCACACAAGCGAATCGTTGATCGTCAGGACGTTAAATCTTTTCGAATCCATCAAATATGTCTCAGCCGGCGCAATCATCGCAGGAGAAGGTCTGAACGTCTACTCCGCACTTCAGAGAAAACGCAAATTCAAAAAACAGCTTGCCTCCGGCAAAAGGGCGACCAGGCATCTGCCCGCCCACGGCACAAGCAAAACCCTGATTCCCGAAAGAAAACATCCCGGAATCAGCATGTAAATCTAAATAAAAAAGAGGCGTCATTAAAATATGAAAATCCTGATCGTAGGCTGTGGAAAGCTCGGTATGCTTCTGGCCGAAAAACTGATCGAGGAAAAACACAGCGTAACCATTATCGACCGAGACGAAGCGGTTCTGGACAAATGCAACGAATTATTGGACGCGCTTACCGTCAAGGGAAGCGGCGTGAGTCAGCACACGCTTCAGGAAGCGGACGTAAATCATGCAGACATCGTAATTGCAACCACCATGAGCGACGAAACCAATATGCTTTGCTCGCTGACCGCCAAAAAACTCGGCGCAAAATACACCGTTGCGCGCATCCGCGACCCGGAATATCTGGAAAGTCTTCCCTTCCTCATGAAGGAACTTTTCATCAACTACGTCATGAATCCCGAGCGCGCCACCGCCCGCGAAATTTCACGGATGCTGCGTCTTCCTTTCGCTGCGTCCATCGAAACCTTTGCGCGCGGCCTTGTCGAGCTTGTGGAAATCAAAGTCAGCGGCAGAGAGCCGTTTGCAAACATACCGCTGAAAGATCTATACAGGCGAAATCCCAATCTCCCGCACGTTCTTTTCTGCACCGTCGAGCGCGACATGCATCCCATCATCCCAAAGGGCGACTTTGTCATCCATTCGGGCGACCGTGTGTTTGTCGCCGCCGATACGGCAACCATCACCAATTTCTTCAAATCCATCGGTATGGATACGCGCAGCGTGAAGGACGCGATTATCGTCGGCGGAAGCCGCATCGCCTATTACCTTGCCCAGTCGCTGTGCGCCTCAGGCGTGGACACCAAGATCATTGAGCGCAAGGTTGAAAAGGCAAGGTTCTTATCGGAAGAACTGGAAGAAGCCACCATTATCCAGGGAGACGGCACGGACTACGAGCTTCTAATGAGCGAAGGTCTGGACACGGCGGACGCGTTTATTTCGCTGACCGACCGCGACGAAGAAAACCTTTTAACCGGCCTTTACGCCCATCAGAACACAAACGCCAAAGTCATTGTCAAAAACACGCGCCTTGAATACCCGGATCTTTTAAGAAGCATGGGCCTTGAAAGCATCATCAACCCCCGTCAGATCGCCTGCAACATCATTCTGCGCACGGTTCGCGCGCGCATGAAC
>JAZSFI010000341.1:0-3529 GCA_045532135.1 Clostridia bacterium
CATATTCCGCGCTTTCGCGGTTAATGACGATATCATTCTCTTTTACGTTTTTAAGCGCGCCGTTTCTGAAATACAGTCTGCCGTCCAGATGCGGAAGATTATCCGTTCTGTAAAGAACAATAAAGGCGATCAAAAGAACCGCAACTGCAATCGCACCGATCTTCACAAGCTTTTGCTGTTTGGGCGACAAATCCTTGAATCGGAATTCCTTTTTCTGCTGACGCTTGTTGCGGGCATGAGCGGTATTATTTTTGCGTTTGCTTGCCATATTCCATCTGTCCCTTCATGATTTGCGTTAATGTTATTTCTAATAATACCACATAAACCGCCAAATTACAATTGCTTTGGGCAAAATTTCAATCATTTTGATCGATTCCGCCGCCTATAGCCCATCTGAACCCACATCTTTACTTGTGATAGCGGAGAAAGCATGGTATAATAAGATGTGGTCGAATGCATGTTTGTCTCAGACTATCGATATATTTTCTTAAAAGCAAATTTCCGAGGTGCCTATGGCTTTAAAAAAAGATAAGCTCGTTTCCCAAACCCTGTCTGTCACGCTCATCATCCTTTTCTCCAAGGGCATCGGCTTTATCCGCGAAATGATCATGGCCAATTACTTTGGCCGAAACTGGATCACCGATGCATACAATTCCGCCTACTCTCTTTTCTATCTTCCGGTTCTTCTTTTCTCCTCCTGCATAACCAGCACCCTCGTTCCCCTGTACATAAAAAAAGAGAATGCCTTGGGGCACGACAGTGCAAACAGATTCGCAAGCAATGCATTAAACGTCTTTTTGTTTTTCTCCCTGATAATAAGTACCATTATGATGGTCTTTGCGCCCGAGCTTGTAGGCCTTGTCTATCCAGGCTTTGACGGAGAAACCTTCCGCTTAACCACACACCTTAGCCGAATCATGTATCCGGCGCTCATTTTCTTCGTAGCGGGTATTGTTCTTTCCACGATTTTGAATGCGCAGGAACATTTTATCGCCGCCCAGCTGACCGGCCTTCCCCTTTCCTTTGCGCTCATTTTTGCCGCCGTGTTTCTTTCCGATTCCTACGGCATTCATGCGCAGGCGTGGGGCGTATTTGCCGCCGGCGTTCTGCAGATTGTCATTCTTTATCCGACGCTTCGAAAGTCCTATCGCTATTCCCTGTCATTAAAAATCAACGATCCCGATTTCAAGCATCTTTGCATTCTCGCTGTTCCCGCGCTTTTGTCCATGGCGGTCAACGAGCTTAATCATATGATCGACCGTATGCTCGCCTCTTCTTTGAACCCCGGCGACATTTCGGCCATGACCTACGCCTTTAAGCTCATCACCTTTATGATCGGCGTGCTCGTCGTACCCCTGACCACGATCAGCTTTTCCAAAATGTCGAAGGAAGCGGTCAAAAAGGATAATTCTGCCATCATTCCGCACATCCATAAAAGCTTGTCCCTGCTGCTTTTCGCCATTCTCCCCATCGTTATGATGGCTTCCGTTTGCTCTGAAGATATCATCCGTCTTGCCTACGGACGCGGTCAGTTCGATGAGGAAAGCGTAAAAATCACCGGCGTTGTGTTCATGTTCTACGTCATCGGCGTTCCGTTTTTCGGCGTGCGCGATCTTTTAAACCGCGTGTTCCATTCTCTTCAGGATACCAAAACGCCCATGATCATCGCCGCGGTTTCGATGGCGGTAAATATTGCCTTAAACCTCATTCTGCGCAAATACATGGGCGTCAACGGCCTTGCCTTTGCAACGGCGATCGCTGCGCTGATTGGCGTGGGGCTGTTGTTTTTCCGCCTTTCTCAAAGAATCAGGAATGTGTTTAACATATCCTTTGCCTTAGAGATTATAAAGATCGTATTTTCTTCCGCATTGACGCTTGCATCCTGTATATTTCTTACATCGATTGTTCCGGGCGGCACAACGCTCATTCAAACGCTCATTCGTCTTGTTGTTGTCTGCGGCTTGAGCGCCATCGTATATCTGATATCCATGATTGTTCTGCGCGCATCCGCCGTAAAAGGCTTTCTTGCGCTTCTGAAACGCCGATAAACAAAGGAGGAAAAACAAAATGGATGAAGAGAGATTGATTTCCAGCGGCTTTAAAACCGAGGAAGACGATATAGAATATTCCCTTCGCCCGAAAACACTCTCCGAGTATTTCGGTCAGAAAAAGGTGAAAGACAGCCTGAGCGTATATATGCAAGCCGCGGTTGCAAGGCGCGAGCCGCTTGACCACATTCTCTTGTACGGCCCGCCCGGACTTGGAAAAACCACGCTTGCCGGCATTATTGCCTCCGAAATGGGACACAACATCCGCGTGACCTCCGGCCCCGCGATCGAACGTCCCGGCGATCTTGCCTCCATCCTCACCAATTTAAACGCCGGCGACATTCTCTTTATCGACGAAATTCACCGCCTGAGCCGCTCAGTTGAGGAAGTTCTGTATCCTGCGATGGAGGACTATGCGCTTGATATCATGATCGGAAAAGGCCCGTCGGCGCGCTCCATCCGATTGGATCTTCCAAAATTCACGTTGATCGGCGCAACCACAAGAGCCGGAATGCTCACAAATCCCTTGCGCGACCGATTCGGAATCACCTTCCGTCTGGAGCTTTACTCTCCCGAGGAGCTTTCCGTCATCGTAAAGCGCAGCGCACAGATTCTGAAAATCGAATGCTCAAAGGAAGGCGCGCTTGAAATCGCGCGTCGTTCGAGAGGAACGCCCCGAATCGCAAACCGCCTTATCAAGCGTGTACGCGATTTTGCGGAAGTCATGGCCAACGGCGTTATTGATGAAGCGGTGGCCAAAAAAGGACTTGATATGCTGGAAGTCGATTCTCTGGGGCTTGACCGCACAGACCGCGCAATGCTGGGCGCGATGATCGAAAAATTCGGCGGCGGCCCTGTAGGTCTTGACACACTCGCCGCAACAACGGGCGAGGATGCGATCACAATCGAGGATGTATACGAGCCGTATCTGCTGCAGCTTGGCTTCATCATGCGCACGCCCCGCGGCCGCATCTGTACGCCGCGTGCTTACAGCCATCTTGGCTATACCGCGCCCGATTCAGTCAATAACACAAACCAGCTTTCCATGGACATCTGATAAAAGAAAAGAGCGATACATTTTTCATGAAAACCTCAGATTTTTTCTACGATCTTCCGGAAAGCCAGATTGCGCAGACCCCGGTCGAGCCGCGCGATCATTCAAGGCTTCTTGTATATAACAGAAAAAACCATTCCATCGAGCACAAGCATTTTTATGATGTGATCGATTACCTGTATCCCGGAGACGTGATGGTCGTTAACCGGACGCGCGTTATCCCTGCGCGCCTGTACGGCGTGCGCTCCGGCGGCGGCGCGTGCGAATTTTTGTTGCTCAAGCAGCTCGCGCCCAAGAAGTGGGAAAGCCTCGTTCGTCCGGGGTCAAAGCTGAAGGTTGGCAAAACCGTAACCATCGGAGACGGCAAAATGACGGCAACCATCGTCGGCGAAGCGGAGGGCGGCGCGCGCATTGTAGAGTTTGAATG
>JAZSFI010000038.1:0-3768 GCA_045532135.1 Clostridia bacterium
ATAACTTATCTGCCGCACTTCGTTTCTATCGTTGTTATTTGCGGTATTCTTCAGATTTTTGTTAAGTCCGACGGCGTTTTCAATAAGATCTTTGCACTTTTTAACCCGAACTGGACGCCGGTTAACCTTCTTTCCCGCAGCGAATGGTTCCGTCCGCTGTATATTGGTTCCGGTATCTGGCAGGGCTTCGGCTGGGGCTCCATTTTGTATCTGTCCGCGCTTTCGGGCATTGATGCAGAGCTTTATGAGGCCGCGCTGATGGACGGCGCTTCCCGCTGGAAGCAGACCATTCACATCACCATTCCCGGCATCATGCCCACCATTTGCTTAATGCTCATTTTGAAATGCGGCGGCATGCTCTCTACTGGCTCGGAAAAGATTATACTTCTGTACAACCCTGCGATTTACAACGTAGCGGACACGCTTGACACCTATATCTTCCGCGAAGGTATTCAGGGCGCCGATTTCAGCGGTACAGCTGCAGTAGGTATGGCGATTCAGGCTGTAAGCCTTGCCATTATGATGTGCGTGAACAAGATTACCAAGAAGCTGTCCGGTAACGGACTGTTCTAAGTGCAGGTTTATTGTGCATTAGCATACTGTTTTTCAGAAAGGCGGACTTACAATCATGAAAAAAGAAACCAAACCGAAAGCGCATTGGCTGAGACGTTCGCGCGGTGAAATCGCGTTCAGCGTTTTCAATCATATTCTGATGGTTCTGTTGTGCTTTATTACGCTTCTTCCCATGTGGCATGTAATCATGGGCTCTTTAAGCGTTCCCACCAAACTGTTCCTGCATGGCGGAATTGCGTTTTATCCCATCGGCGGATTCTCCTTTGATATGTACAAAACCGTATTCCAGAATCCGGACGTGCTTACGGGCTATCTCAATACCATCTTCTACGCAGGATCCGGTACGCTTCTTTCGCTCTTTGTTAACGCCATGGCTGCCTACACGCTTTGCAAGCATCGCATGTGGAACAATGCCTTTATCACCTTTATGATGATTCCCATGTTCTTCGGCGGCGGCCTGATTCCCACGTATCTGGTTATGAAAAATCTGGGTCTTATTTACACCCGAACCATCATGATCATCACTGGCTGCGTCAGCATGTACAATATCATCGTTTTGAGAACTACGTTCTCCGGTCTTCCGGACGGCCTTATTGAAAGTGCGAAGATTGATGGCGCGAACGATTTCTGGGTACTTTGGAGAATCGTTGTGCCGCTGTGCATGGCGACGGTTGCCGTTATCGCGCTGTTCTCCATCGTAGGCCACTGGAACAACTGGTACACGGCGTACATCTACTTGAAGGATGACGAAATGATGCCCCTTCAGATCTTCTTGAGAAGAATGCTCATGGAGGAAGGCGAAGCCGAAAAAGCGGTCAACAATATGAACTTCGATACCAGAATATTCGAAACAATGCAGTATATCGAAGCCATGCAGTACACCTTTGCTATCGTTGCCATGCTTCCGATTCTTCTGGCCTATCCCTTCCTGCAGCGCTACTTCGTAAAGGGTGTTATGGTTGGCGCGATCAAGGGTTAATCACGTAAGGAGAAAAACTATGGCCATTCATTTCACGATGGACCAAATGAAAAGATGTCAGGAGAACCACGACCTGTGGTGGGAAGGAAAGCTGAACCGCCCCCTGGTCAAAGTTACGCTGACGGATGCATACGAAGCGGACAGAATTACGAAAGCGCCGTATCTTTCGCAGGCAAACTGCACGGATTTTTCCTATACGCCGGATGAAATCGTGGACGCAATGGACGCAGAGCTTTCCAAACAGGAATACCTTGGCGATGCGTTCCCCATGATCAACATGGACTCCTTCGGCCCCGGCGTTCTTGCGGCCATGTGCGGTGCGAAACTGGACAATTCGTCCGGCCGCGTGTGGTTTTTCCCGGACGAGGAAAGAGAGATTCAGGACATTCATGTCAAATATGATCCAGGCAATGTCTGGTCCAAGCGAATAAAGGACATCTATCTGGCGGGCCTTAACCGCTGGAACGGCCTTGTCAAAATGGGATTTCCGGATCTGGGCGGCGTGCTTGACGTTGCGGCAACCTTCCGCGGCAGCGAAGATCTCCTGATGGATATGATTGACGAGCCGGAAGAAGTTGTCCGTCTTGCCAAGGAAATCGAAATCGCATGGCGCGAAGCCTATGAGGACTTCAGATCGGTTCTTGCTCCGCAGGGCGCTTACACCCATTGGTCGGGTCTTATGAGCACCGAAACCAGCTATATCGTCCAGTGCGACGTCAGCTATATGATCGGCAGGAAGATGTTTGATCAGTTCGTTCTGGATACCATCCGAAACGATACCAGACGACTCCATCACACCATCTATCATCTGGACGGCGTGGGCGAGCTTAACCACCTGGACAGCCTTCTGACGCTTCCCGATCTCAACGCCGTGCAATGGCAGTTCGGCGACGGAAAGCCCGGCGCAGGCAGCTGGCTGGACGTTTACAGAAAGATTCTGGACGCAGGCAAGCTTATCATGATCGAGGGCGTTCCCAAGGATTACATGGACGTCATCACCGCTCTTCACGGCACGCCTTTCGTACGGCACGAAATGTCCGTAAAGGATAAAGGTTTTGCTCTTCAGATGATCGAGGCGAGGTAAAAAAGGAGCGGAAACGAAACAGTGAGACGCAGGAGGCGAAACGCCTCCTTTACAGAGCAGACAGACGCTGTTTTTTGAAAAAACGTCTGATTTCACCGCAAGGGATGGGTCTCCCGTCCCGAATTCAAAATGTTTCGTTCTTACCCGGATAGTATAGATAGCACATCTCTTCATTTACAAAAAAAGCGCGGGCGTGCGATGCATGCCCATGCGGTGCGGTCATGATGCCGACAAAATTGCCCCCTGTATCAATCATGAAAAACGTGATCGGTACAGGGGCGCTGCTTTTTGGAATACATCCGTCAGCGGATTTCCTGTTCCGGTTCATCAAAGATCGGTGCGAAAAAGAAGTGTCCCAGCGTCATATCAAGCCCGCCGCAAAGCTTTTAATGACGTTGACGGGAGCGACCTGCGCTTCTCATCCATCATGCTGTAACCGTGGAAGACGTAATTCCGGAAAGGTTCGCAAGCTCGTTTAAGCGCATATCATTTATTTTTTCATTCAATAAAGCGCGGTTACGATGGCATCGCAGCTTTGGCAAAGGTCAGCGCGCTTTTGTTTATTGAGGATGAATGGAATACCCTGATACTTTTCCTCATTGCAGTGAATGGTTGCGTTTATAATCGGGCGAATTTTTCTGTCTGTTTTGTTCATTTATATCAATCGCATCGCTGCATTCTATTGCGCAGTTTCACAGGAATATTTTCGATTTAACACCGCAAAGGGTTGACAAAAGCATCCATATATGGTATTATAGATCGTGCCGTTGAGGAAACGGTTTCGATATCGCGGGGTAGAGCAGTCCGGTAGCTCGTCGGGCTCATAACCCGGAGGTCGAGGGTTCAAATCCCTCCCCCGCAACCATTCGCCGGCGTAGCTCAGTTGGCCAGAGCATTCGGTTCATACCCGAAGTGTCATTGGTTCGAATCCGATCGCCGGTACTTGTAAAAACCGTTCAGGTTGAAAAACCTGGACGGTTTCTTTTTGCTGATTTTTCACTGCAAATCAGTTATTATAAATCTGATGTTTCGTATTTCTATACTTTGAAACCACCGGCATTGCGCGGCGGCAGCTTCTTTTTTATGCACGTCAGTCTTGTCCGTTTGCGTTATGTGTGTCGTCAGCGCCGCA
>JAZSFI010000417.1:0-2632 GCA_045532135.1 Clostridia bacterium
CATTTCCTCGTTCGACTTGCATGTGTTAAGCACGCCGCCAGCGTTCGTCCTGAGCCAGGATCAAACTCTTATGTTTAATCCATTCTCTTAATCCTTCCTCCGTGCGCCAACACTTCAGAAGCATTAAGCGTTTTTCGCTCATTTTTTTCTCGAATCGACTGTTTCGCTTCTTGTTCGTTCTCTGTATCGTTTTCAAGGATCGTTGCTGTCTCGCTGACAGCTTGTATATCTTATCACTTTACCCCTGTTTTGTCATCCCCTATTTTTGTTAACTATTGCGTTATTTTCACGATAGAATCATTTTTTGAAATACGGTTGCAAAAAGGTATCTATAGACGTATAATAGAAATGAAATATATCGAATATGGGAGGAATAATGTCATGCTTGAAACTATTCTCGGAACCAAGAGCCCCTGTCAGATTGGCATGATTGTCAAGGATATTGAGGAAACCAAGAAAAAGGTAGCCGCTTTTTACGGCATTGATACGCCTCCCACGGTTGGCGGCGGCGATTTTGCCATCACCAAGACCCAGTATATGGGTCAGCCCGCGCCCGATGCAAACTGCAAAATGGCATTTTTTGAGATGGGCAACATCCAGCTGGAGCTGATTGAGCCCAACGAGTTCAAATCCACCTGGCGCGATCATCTGGAAATGGTGGGCGAGGGCATGCATCATCTGGGCTTCATCGTAGACGACATTTTCAAGCGAATGGAAATGATGAAGGAAGCCGGATACAAGCTCACGCAGTTTGGCTACTACGGCGACGGAAACGGCGCGTATGCGTATTACGATTTAACGGAAGAGCTCAAGTGCTATGTAGAGCTTTTGTGCAGCTTCTGATCTTTCCTACTATATATAATGAAAACCGCTGACGATTGTGTCGGCGGTTTTTTTGCGCTCGAGACGATAAAACAATACGGCGGGAGCAAGCCACCGCCCTACGAATATGAGCGGTTTTTTATATGAGGATGGGCTGCAGTTGTTTTCCTTCAAGGGCGGCCAGAGCAGCTTCCGTCACAAGGTCGAATTTTGCTACGAGGCTTGTGGGTTTCATTTCAGGATCGTCCTGTCCGAAGGGGACGAAATAGATATTTTTCATGGACAAAAGCGCGCCCAGGTTTTTTGCGCCGATTCCGAGGGCGTCGTTGGAAGAGACGGCGATTAAAATGGGCTTGTTGTTCCTGAGCGTGGATTTCACCGCCATGGCAACAGGGGTATCGACAATACCGTTTGCGATTTTTGAAAGCGTATTTCCGGTGCAGGGCATGACGATTGTGATGTCGGTCAGGTTTTTAGGGCCGATGGGTTCGGTTTCACGGATGGCGGTAATGATTTCGCGGCCTGCGATTTCGGAAAAAATTTTCCGGGATGCGTCGGCGGGGTAAAAGCGCGTATCGGTGAAATAAGACGCTTCCGACATAATGGGAAGAAGTTCAAATCCGGCATTTTTCAGGCTTCGCCATGCGTCAAACGCCTTTTTGAATGTACAAAACGAGCCCGTCATACAGGCGCCCGCGCGGATTATGCTCATAGATTTTCGCCTCCGATCTGTCTAACGATCGCTTTATACATGGCTTTCGCCGCGCTTTCGGGTGCATATCGTCCGGGAAGCGCCGGTTCTCTTTTTGCAAAAATTCCTTTCATTTTCGCATTTTCAACATCCACGCCGTAAGGTGCGCCGGAAAGATCGAAGACATAAGCGGATCTTGAAATAAAATCGAGCTCCCTTTCGCCGATCATTCGGTCGGGCGACGTAACAAAAATGATTTTGAAATCGTTAATGAGCGGAATCATTTTCTCGGTCGACGCGCCCTGCGCCCCCCGCGCCATAGCGGAAAGCCGTCCGCTTTCGCGCCGTGAAAACACGGTGACGTTCGCATGCAGGCCCACCAGCATTTCCGTAAGTGCGCGCCCGATGCGCCCAAAGCCAATAACGGCAATTTTTTCCCCGGACAGCATACACGGCGCATGCTTCATGGCTGAAAAAACTGCGCCCTCTGCGGTGATATAAGCGTTTTCCTCCACAAATTCAGGATCGTCCATAAGTGAAATTACGCTGAATTTTTGCTTGATTTCCTCCGGCACGGGTTTTAAAGCAAGCAGAATAAGCCTGGAACCCACTTTCAGGTTTTGAATACCGGTTTCCGACGCGGAATCGAAAGGATATCTTAAAATCGCCGTGTCGGCATCCAAGAATTCTGCGCCGGTTTTTGCTTCTGTAACGTCCAAACCGGTTTCCGCGAGGATCTTATACAAATAGGAAAACCGTTCGTCCGCAAATGAAATAACCGCCCGCATGGAGATTCCTCCTTAATGAGATGGATGTTTCATGCTATGTGAGCAGGCGGGGAATGGACACAGATTTTTTGTTCCTCTCAATATATAAACTGCTCTTCATTAATTAACAGCACCGAATGCTGATTAACGAATGAAGAGCAGTTAATAAAGATGGCTTAATTATATACACACTAAACGGAGGCGTTTGAAAGTGGTTTCCGTGCGGAATCTTTTTTAGTATCTGCCCGAAAACTCACGTTTTGCAAGGATTGTGAACTCGTTTACCATTTCGGATTTTTGACTTGTGTATCCGTCGCGGTCGTGCTCATATTTTTTCCAAAGGGACAGCTTG
>JAZSFI010000097.1:0-6766 GCA_045532135.1 Clostridia bacterium
AATGCTTTATAAAAAGTATATCATATTCCCTTTTAACCATCAACCGCACTTCCTTGCCTGCCATACATGGTTGTGCTATAATAAGTGTAAATGAGCACACTGTTGAAAAGGAGCATTTTTATGAAAAAGCAAGGCTTTAATCCCTATCTGCCTTCGTGGGAATACATTCCCGACGGGGAACCGTATGTGTTTGACGGAAGGGTGTATGTGTACGGCTCGCATGATTTTTTTAACGGCTATGTGTTCTGCATGGGCGATTATGTGTGTTGGTCTGCGCCGGAAGACGATCTTACCGACTGGCGGTATGAGGGCGTGATCTATGAAAAGACGCAGGATCCCGCGAACAAAGACGCAAGCATGTGCCTGTATGCGCCGGATGTAACGAAGGGACTGGACGGAAGGTATTATCTTTATTATGTGTTGGATCATTTGCCGATCGTATCTGTTGCGGTCTGCGATACGCCTGCGGGCAAATTTGAGTTCCTGGGCTATGTGCATTACAAGGACGGCACGCTGTACGGAAAAAAGGCGGGGGATGAACCGCAATTCGATCCCGGCGTTCTGACGGAGGGCGACATTACCTATTTATATACGGGCTTTTGCGGACGCGGCGACAAGAGCCGCCACGGCGCGATGCTGGTGACGCTCGGGAAGGACATGCTGACCATTGAGGACGACATGCGCTTTGTCGCCCCCGGCGTTGAATATGCCGACGGAACGTCTTTTGAAGGCCATGCGTTTTTTGAAGCGCCCTCCATCCGCAAAAAGGGAGACACCTACTATTTTGTGTACTCCTCAACGCATATGCACGAACTTTGCTACGCGACGAGCAAGAATCCGCGCGAAGGCTTTACCTATGGCGGCGTGATTGTCTCCAACTGCGATCTGCACATCGGCGACGAACCTAATCTTCCCAAGGCCTACGGCGGCAACAACCACGGAAGCATTATTGAGATAAACGGCAAATGGTACATCTTCTATCATCGCCAGACCAATAATACCTGGTACAGCCGTCAGGGCTGCCTTGAGGAAATCGAAATTCTGGATAACGGTTTCATCCCGCAGGTCGAAATGACCTCCTGCGGCGCAAACGGCGGCCCGCTTTGGGCAGAAGGCGAATATCCCGCCTACATCGCCTGTCACATTTTTGATAAGGAGCGCAGAATGATCACAGGCGCGCCGAATGCAGCTTACGTCACGCAGGACGGAAAAGACGGCGATGAATATGAGGGCCATATCGCAAACATCCACGACGGAACGACGGTCGGATTCAAATATTTTGAATTTGACAACGTCAAAAAGATCACGCTGCCCATCCGCGGCTATGGCTGGGGCGGAAAGATTCACATAAAAACCGAAAAATACGGCCCGATTCTTGCTTCTATCGATCTTCACAACACCAATATCTGGTTTGATTATTCCACAGAGATTGCTTTCCCGAACGGTAAGCACAGCCTGTACCTCACCTACGAAGGCGGCGGAAGCGTGATGCTGAAAAGTGTGATTTTTGCGCGATAACAGAAATTTGACATATGTAATTCCTTTGAAACAATTGAAAGCACGGGCAAGTTGTGATATAATGATATGGTGTCCGAAAATGGACAGATTTCTCACCTGCAAGGATTCGCGTGGCGGTTGCACCTTTTTGGTGTGCGCGCGGAGAAGATTTGCAGGGCGGAAAGAAACGAATTATAAGGAGGAACCCCACTATGGCAGTTATTTCCATGAAGCAGCTGCTCGAGGCCGGCGTACACTTCGGCCATCAGACCCGCCGCTGGAACCCCAAGATGGCTCAGTACATCTTCACCGAGCGCAATGGCATCTACATCATCGACCTTCAGAAGACCGTTCGCAAGGTTGACGAAGCCTACATGTTCATCCGTGACATCGCCCTCGAAGGCAAGACCGTTCTCTTCGTCGGCACCAAGAAGCAGGCTCAGGAGTCCATCGAGTCCGAAGCGAAGCGCTGCGGCATGTATTTCGTAAACAATCGCTGGCTGGGCGGCACCCTCACCAACTTCCGCACCATCCGCACCCGTATCGATCGCCTGAACAACATCGATCGCATGGAAAAAGAAGGCCAGTTCGAAGTACTTCCCAAGAAGGAAGTTATCAAGCTGATGGCTGAGCGCGAAAAGCTCGAAAAGAACCTGGGCGGCATCCGCGAAATGAAGAAGCTCCCCGGCGCTCTGTTCGTAGTTGACCCCCGCAAAGAGCACATCGCCGTTGCGGAAGCCCGCGCCCTCAACATCCCGATCGTTGGCATCGTAGACACCAACTGCGATCCCGATGAGATCGACTACGTCATCCCCGGCAACGACGACGCCATCCGCGCCGTTAAGCTGATCGCCGGCAAGCTCGCCGACGCTATCCTCGAAGGCAAGCAGGGCGAGCAGATCGAAGACGCTCCCGCAGCTGAAGAAGTTGTAGAAGCCGCCGAATAATTTTTGAATTTATCCTCAATATAAATAACCTTGCAGGAGGAGATTAACCATGGCTGAAATCAGCGCAAAAGTCGTAATGGAGCTTCGCGGCCGTACCGGCGCGGGCATGATGGATTGCAAAAAGGCTCTCGCCGCCACCGAAGGTGACATCGAGAAGGCGATCGACTTCCTTCGTGAGAAGGGCCTCGCCGCTGCCGCCAAGAAGCAGAGCCGTATCGCCGCCGAAGGTCTCGTAGGCAGCTACGTTTGCAAAGAGTGCAACACCGGCGCTCTGGTAGAAGTCAACTGCGAAACCGACTTCGTTGCCAAGACCGACAAGTTCCAGGCGCTCGTCAATGACATCGCCATCCAGATCATCAAGAAGAACCCCGCCGACGTAGACGCTCTCCTCGAGCAGACCTTCTACAAGGACGAGTCCACCACCATCGGCGATATGGTTAAGGCCGCTACCGCCGAAATCGGTGAGAAGATCTCCGTTCGTCGTTTCGCCCGCTACGAAGCCACCGGCACCGTGGACAGCTACATCCACATGGGCGGCAAGGTTGGCGTTCTGATCGAGGCCGCAGGTGTCCTCGGCGAAAATGCTGCCGAAGTCATCCATGACTGCGCGCTGCAGGTTGCCGCTGCTTCCCCCGTTGCTCCCGAGTACGTCCGCCGCGAAGAAGTTCGCGCCGACCACCTCGAGCATGAAAAGGAAATCCTCATCGCTCAGGCCCGCAACGAAGGCAAGCCCGAGAAGATCATCGAGAAGATGGTTGAAGGCCGCATCAAGAAGTTCTATCAGGACGTTTGCCTCCTCGAGCAGGCTTTCGTTAAGGACGGCGACATCTCCGTTCAGACCATGATCAACCAGAAGGCCAAGGGCCTTGAGATCGTTCGCTTCACCCGCTACAAGATGGGCGACGGCCTCGAGAAGAAGGTCAACGACCTGGCTGCCGAAGTTGCTGAGCAGACCGCCAAGATGGGCCTGTAATTTAAAGCATTATAAGAGCTGTTGCAATCGCTACAGCCCTTGTTTTAATCTTACGCGCATGGATATGAAACATCCTTTACCTGTTTCTACACAATTCCAAATCCATCGTATCGAAAATACGGATTTGGCCTGCGAAGGATGAGATTGTTTCTTCGATTTCGGAAAAAAACCTGCGCCTTGTGTTTTCCTCGATTGCGATATGATCGGAATAGGTTCCAAGGAGGCGGATGTATTCGGAAGCGGAGAATGTGCGCACGCGGGTAAAAAGAAGCGCTTCGATGTCGGAAAAACCGTATTTTGCGGCGATGTGCGCGCGGCTTTCGGCCATTTCGATCGTGTATTCGGGGGACATTTTGCTGCCCGGCATGTAGCGGGCGTAGATTTTCTGAATGGCAGCGTCCAATGCCTCGTTTTCCTTGTCCTTGTACGGATGATTGGCAAACCGCGCGAATGCGCCGCCCTTTTTGAGAAGTGAACGCACCTTTTTGTATCCGAAGTCCTCCTCGATCCAATGAAAGGACGAAGCGGCGAAAATGAGATCAAATGTGTTTTCCTGTGCTGAAAAATCCTCAAAACGGCTGTTTATGCATGAAAAATTCTCAAATGCGGCAAACTTTCGATTGCAGAGTTCCGTAAAATGCGCGCCTCTTTCACCCGCCGTGACCTTGCAGCCGGTTTTCAGAATCGGACAAGTCGCCTGTCCGCCGCCGATTCCGATCTCAAGCGCGCAGGAAGCATTTGAAAGCGGGCAATACTCAAATATTTTTTCATACAATGCGTCCGCATAGCCCGGACGCATTTTTTCATACAATTCGGCCTGCGTGTCAAACGTCCATTCGAGGCCTTTGATAACGGGCATGGCTGCGCTCCTTCTTATTCGTAATCGAAAATGGCTTTTTTCTCGATTTGCGTTGCGTACTTTTCTTTCCAGTCGTGATGGCATTTGCTCATGTTGTAGGCAGGCAGCGCTTCTTTGTCCATGTCGATTTCGATGATGAAGTGATAGCGGTTTTCGTGCTCGCGGATTCCCTCGATGACCTTCACGCTGTGTATGCCCGGAACTTCGCAGGCAATGTCTTTAAAATGATGCTCTGCGTCCTGCGCAAAGGTATGCGGATCGACGTCGGGCGTGCTTTTTACAATAATCAGGTGTTTCATTGTGTCCTCCGGCGTTTTTTCTAAGTGTAACATATTTGCCGGAGGACATCAAGCGCAGCCCGTTTTATTTCTTTCCGTCTCCGCCGCAGTAATCGCAGATTCGGTCGTTGTTGCAAAGGGAGCAGACGTGAATGTCCTTGCCTCTGCAGATATCGCACACGCCGTCGCCATGGCAGACCAGACAGTTCATGGCGGTTTTGCCGTTATAGTAGATGCCCGTGCCTTTGCAGCTGGTGCAGCGGCCGCGGTTGCAGTAGCTGGACTGGCAGGCCTTCGTGTAGCCCTTGCAGACATGGCACTTGCCGGAGCCCGAGCAGGCGGAGCAGGTGGTTTCCTTCTTGGAGGAGGAATTGCTTGAGGAGATTGTGCTGCGGTTCGATGTGCTGCTGCCGCCGTAACTTCCGGTAAAGCTGTAGCTGTTTGAGCTGTTGTTTACATAAGAAGAAGACACAATCTCGGTTGGCGCGGGCGGGTTGATCAGCATGTCAACATCGTAGCCCGCATTGACCAATGCGACAAACGCGGCGATCCACCAGACGATTTTCGGAAGCACGCGCTCTTCGTCAAGCGTGAAAAACAAAGATACGAGGGCTGCGCCTGCCAGCAGAAGACAGGGAACGCTGATCCACTGCCATCCGTTCGGATAGCCGATAACTTCGCCCAGAACAAAAGAAAGAATGATGGCGATGGGGGCAAAAAATACAGAAAACAACATTTGAATGACTCCCTTCGGTTGTTGATGAGCCAATTATACAAAAGCGTCGCAGGCGTTTTTGAAACGCGTTTCCAAAAACACATCACCGCCCGTCTTTTCAGAAGGGCGGTGTGTATGCATCCCTGAATACGCTTATTTCACATACTTTGTGTAGATAAATCCCGTGTTTCCGTTCAGCTGAACCTCTGTCCAGTTGCCTGTCACGCCGGTCAATGTGATTTTGGTTCCTTTGGGAACAACGCCGAGGGACGGAGTGCTGCTTGCAGCGCCGGCGCGCAGATTGACGTTTGCCGTAGTTTCGCCGTTTACGCCCAGAGCAGTATAGTTCTTGCTGATGTAGCCGGTTTTTCCGTCATCGGTTTCAATGAGATACCAGTTTGCGCTTTCGCCGAGAATGCGCATTTTTGCGCCGCTTTCAAGCGCAAATTCCGCGGCGTGCTTCGTGCCGGGGCCTTTTCGCACGTTGACGGAAGACGAAGCGTACTTGGTTTTTACGCTGCCCAAGGCGTAGACGGGTTTTGCGGGCTCGGTTTCTTCCTTTTCAATATAGGAAGACTTTATGTAGCCCGTTTTTCCGGTTGCGTCCACGATAATTTTTGTCCATGCGCCCTCTTCCTTGACAACCGTGATCTTCTGACCGTTTCTGACCCAGCCAATCACATTGTAGTTCGTGCCGGGGCCGAGGCGAACGTTCAGGCTTCCGTCTTCATAGGTCGTCTTCACGTTTTCAGCAACTGCGAAGCCCGCCAAAGACAGAACCGTAAGAAGCGCAACCACCATGGATAAAAGTTTCCTCATGTTCATTTTTCTTCCTCCTCCTTTCGGGATGCACTTATTGGACTTGGAAGCATGCACCTATGGTTCCCGTTTTTGGACTGGAAATATATGGAAATATAACGATATAATCGAACGCATGTTTAAGTTTTTTTCGCATACGCTCAAACGCATCCATTTGTGGTATAATAGAAAAAAGCGAAAAAGGGGGCGAAAGCATGTTTCGGTTGAAAAGCGAGTATAAACCGCGCGGCGATCAGCCGCAGGCGATTGATGCGCTGGTGGAGGGCCTGAACAAGGGATACCGCGATCAAATATTACTGGGCGTAACCGGCTCCGGCAAAACGTTCACCATGGCCAACATCATCGAAAGAATGCAGCGCCCGACCCTCGTCATCGCGCACAACAAGACGCTGGCGGCGCAGCTGGCGGGCGAATTCCGGGAATTTTTTCCGGACAGCGCGGTGGGCTATTTTGTTTCCTACTACGATTATTATCAGCCTGAAGCCTATATTCCGTCCACCGACACCTTTATCGAAAAGGACGCCTCCATCAACCAGGAAATCGACCGCATGCGCCACAGCGCTACCTCGTGGCTGTCGGAAAGGCGCGACGTCATCATCGTGGCCTCGGTCAGCTGCATTTACGGTCTGGGCGATCCGAGCGAATACGAAGGCCTCTCCATCTCCCTGCGCGAGGGCG
>JAZSFI010000316.1:0-1846 GCA_045532135.1 Clostridia bacterium
CGCAGCTTACCCAGAGAAGCAATCAGTTCAACGTCAGAACCATCCGCTATACGGATGAAGAAATTACTGAAATTGCGGCAAGCGACAAATACATCACGCGCTATTTTAAGCTTTCCGACCGATTTGGCGATCATGGCCTGATTTCCGTTGTAATTCTGGAAAAGGCGGAGGATCATCTGTTTGTAAACGAATGGCTGATGAGCTGCCGCGTTCTCAAGCGCGGAATGGAGCAGTTTATTGCCGACAGCATAATCGATGCCGCCCGAAAAGAAGGATTTAAGAGGGTCGTCGGCGAATATATACCGACAGCCAAAAACGGCATGGTCAAGAATCTCTTCAGCGATATGGGGTTTGCTCAGATCGGGGAAGGAAAATTCTCGGCGGATGTCGAAACGTATGAAAACCACAATACGTATATAACGGAGGAACAGAAAAATGAACGCTGAGATTTTGAAAAAGCTTACCAAAGTTTTCAGAGAGGTGTTTGACGACGCATCTTTGAAGATTTCCGAAAAAACCACTGCGAAGGACGTCGAGGGCTGGGACAGCCTTATGCACATCACGCTGATTGCCGAAGTCGAGGATGCGTTCCGCGTGAGGTTTTCCATGAAGGAAGTCACCGGCATGAAAAATGTCGGAGAAATGATTGATCTGATCGAAAAGAAGAAGGCAAAGTAATTATAATTCAGACAAAAACCACAAATACCGGAGAAAAATCCCATTTTACCTATTGACAAACGGGGCTTTCTCCGGTATAATATATATCGCGCTTGGGGTTATAGCTCAGTTGGTCAGAGCGTTACGTTGACATCGTAAAGGTCGATGGTTCGAGCCCATTTAACCCCATATACTGCCCGCTCAGAGATGAGTGGGTTTTTTGTTTTTGGCTTAGGATTATGTTGTATCTTTTTGATACGGTTGAAATGGAGCATAAAATGTGTTAGAATAGAAATGTATGAAGATTTGGAGACGAAGTATGAAAAAGAGATTACTAAATATTGCAACGAAGCTTAAAGAATTGATCGGGAAAACGGAGAAACACGAAAAATGGGGCTGGATTGTTCAGTTTGTGAAATTCTCCATTGTGGGCGTGATCAACACGCTGATTGATCTTGGGGTATATTATTTTTGCCTGTATGTGCTGAATTTTCATTATCAGGTTGCAACGTTTTTCGGATTTATTGTCAGCGTAACGAACGCCTATCTTTTAAACGGCTTTTTTGTTTTCGCGGACGGGGGCAAAAAAAGCTTTTCAGAAAACCTGAAAACGTATGCAAAGACCGTCGCCGGTTATGCAAGCACGTACTTGCTCAGCGTGTTTCTCATGTGGCTTTGGGTGGATGTGCTTTTGATTCCTGAAGGCATTGCGCCGCTTTTAAGGCTTGTGGTTACGGTTCCGCTGAATTTTGTGATTAACAAGTTCTGGACGTTCAAAAAGAAAGAAAACGCGTAAAACGGAACTTTTTTATACATTGATCCGCCAAACAAAAGGCAATAACGGTAAGGAGAAAATATCTATGCAGCCAGCACAGAAGCTGAACCAGCTTTTGAAAGAGAATATCAGCAGAGTCATTGTCGGAAAGCAGGACGTTGTCGAGCTTGTTTTAAACGCAATTCTTTGCGGAGGACATGTTTTGATCGAGGACGTTCCGGGCGTAGGAAAGACGACGCTTGCATCTGCGTTTGCCAAATCGCTCGCGCTTTCCTTCAAGCGCATTCAGTTTACGCCCGACGTTACGCCCAGCGATGTGACCGGCTATAACTTTATTGATTTTAAGACTGACAAGATGGAATACCGCGAAGGCGCGGTGTTTGCCCAGATGGTGCTTGCCGATGAAATCAACCG
>JAZSFI010000486.1:0-4582 GCA_045532135.1 Clostridia bacterium
TGGCTATCATTCAAAGGGGTATCTGTTTGAGTTTGGCGACCGCAAAGAAGTAATTATCGGTTCTTCAAACATCACCCGATATGCACTTCTTAAAAACATCGAATGGGATGTGGTTGTTGAGGATACCGAAGTATATCAGCAGGCAATGTCGGAATTTGAAGATAAGTGGAATGCCACGCATCTTCTGAACAGCGAAATCATTAATCTGTATGCCAATAAGCTAAATTTTGCGATTGAGCGTTGGGATATGGATTATGATCTATCCAACGCGAATGTGAAGCCCAATTTCATGCAGAGAAAGGCTCTCAAAGAGCTGAATCGCTATCGCGCAGTCGGAACAAACCGCGCGTTGGTTGTCGCGGCGGCAGGGTCGGGCAAAACTTATCTTGCGGCGTTTGACGCGCTGAACTTTAATCCGAAACGGCTTTTATATGTTGTGCACGAGGGCTCAATCCTCAAAAAATCCTTGGAAACCTTTCAGGATGTATTCGGAAGCCATGTTTCTTACGGCATCTACAGCGACACAAGCAAAGAGTCCGATGCGGATTTTGTTTTTGCGACGAATATCACCATGTGCAAAACGCTTGAACTGTTTGCGCGTGATGAATTTGACTATATCATCATTGACGAGTGCCACCATGCAACGGCTGAAACCTATAAAAAGATCATAGCATATTTCGAGCCGGAATTCCTGCTCGGTTTGACCGCAACCCCTGAGCGCATGGACAATCAGGATGTTTTTGATCTGTTTGACAAAAATGTTCCGTACGAACTGCGCCTGTGAGATGCCATTGTCAATGGACTGGTTGTGCCCTTCAAATATTACGGCATCCGCGAACATCTGGTGGATTACGGACTTTCTGCAAGCGAAGAAAGACGTTTGACTGCGCAAATGGCGAATGATGAACACTGCGATTTCATCGCCGCGCAGATTGAAAATCATAGACCGAACGGAAAGCTGAAAGCACTGGCATTTTGCCGTAATGTGACACACGCCCGAATGATGAGCGAAGTCATGGGCGAACGCTACCACACTGCCTATCTGACGGGCAGAAATGATATCGGAGAGCGAATCCGCGCATACAACGATTTGCAAAACGACAATGCGGAACTTGAAATCCTGTTTACGGTTGATATTCTGAATGAAGGTGTGGATATCCCCGGCGTAAACATGGTTCTGTTTTTGCGCCCGACAGAATCTTCCACCATTTTCATTCAGCAGTTGGGCCGAGGTCTTCGAAAATACAACAACAAATCCTATGTGACTGTTCTGGACTTCATCGGCAACAGCTATAAACGAAGCGTCCAGATTGCGTTTGCGCTGTCCTCTTTGGCAGAGAATTTCGTTGTAGAAAAACGGCTGATGGCTTCGCTTGTAAAAGATGATTTTACTGCCTTAGGGCTTAGAGAGTACGGCGTTGAAATTCACATCGATGATTTGAGCAAAGAAGAGATACTTGATTTTATCGACAAAGAAAATTTCAATGCCATCAAGTATCTGAAGCAAGACTACTTCAATTTCAAAAAATACATAAACGCCGAATTCTATCCCAGACACATGGATTATTTCAATAATGATTGTGCGCCCGATCTCATTCGATTCATGAGCATTCGAATCGCCGGAAAGAAAACAGGTTCATATTACAATTTCCTGCAAGGCATAGGCGAAGAAAATCTTCCGCTGTTTTCAAAAGAGCAGGTTGATTTTATTGGCTATGTTTCAGGAATGCTCCCCTTGGTCAGACCGCATGAATACGAAATCCTGCACTGTCTGCTTAATGGCGTGTGCGGAATTTCCGAAATCGAAAATACCCTTAAAGCCAACATTCCAGAATATGCACCGGAACAGCTTGAACATGCACTGAAGTTTATGAAATATGTTCAGCATTTATTCAGCTCTGTTACCCTTGATGTTCCTATCGACGATCAATTCAAAGAATACATGCAGGACATCCTTACCTACGGCCTTACACGCTATATCGCCGAAAATGGCACAGAAACCGGGTTCAGACTGTGGCAGAATTACCGCATGGATCAGGTGCAGTTGAAGCTTCTGAAAAATCCCGGATATAACGCAGTCGGCACGTATTATTACGATGACTATGTGGTAATCTTCGCATCGCTCAAAAAGGATTTGGACGAAAAAGACAAACTCAACTACAAAGACAAATTCCTTGAACCCGGCATTTTCCAATGGGAATCCATGGCAAATCTCCCGAAATCCGATTACGCCAAACTGAATTCCAGTACATACACCCATCTTTTTATCCGCAAAGTATCGGATGAAAACGGCATAGTACTTCCGTTTACATACGTCGGAAAGGGCAAACTGACCAATTGCAGGGCGACAGAAAACGGGAATGGTACATATTTATTTGATGTTATTATGGAGAATGAGTTGCCGGACTATTTGCAGTATGATTTTGGGTTGGTAAAATGAGCACATTCCTTTTGCATAATTCAATCAAAACTGCATTTGTCTAAATATATACAGAAAAATCTATTACTGCAGGAAGAGTAAAAAAGGGTGAATATGTGAAAGATTTGCATCATGAAATCTCTTTGAAGTGCTTTGTATGTGGAAACTCTTTATTCGAAATAGCTGAGTAACTTTTACAATCTATATCTTGAGGATCATTAATAAGACGAATTACGTTAAGAATTCGTCTGTTCTGTTGACGATATAACTTATAAGTAATATAATATTGATGGAGGTGGTATGAAGGTGTATGATTTCCAAAGATATATTGATTTTCGTATGCCTGACATACGACCAACAGTAGGACCTAAAATTCATCCAAGGTGTCAAGAAGAATTGGAAGCGTTATTTCCAAAAAAATCGGATCAAGCACTTCTTAAAGCTCAGACAAAAAAACGGCTGGATTATTTGGTCGAAGATTACAGACGTTTGGATACCCATAGAGAATGGTATGAAAATTTAGGACGAATAGATGGCACAACGTTATATTCTCTTCGCTATAACCATGTGCTATTATTGGGGAATTTGCGCATACTATTTGTAATGCACGAACGACAACCTATGTTCCTATATGCATTCAAAGAAAAAAAGAAGGGTGATTATAATCATCCTAAGGAAATTGCAATAGAACGATTGCAAAAAGGTTAAAGGAGGTTTTGCAATGTTTGAAAAATATAAGGATCTGCTAAATTTTCTAAGTAATTTACCCACTCCTGAAACGCCTGAAGATATTGCAGCATGTACCTATAGCGATATTATTGATGATATTTCAATGGCACTCGTAGATTATCGAATGCAGCATAACATGTCTCAAATAGATTTATCAAAACAACTCTCTATCAGCCAAACAATGGTATCCCAATACGAAAGTGGTGCGAGGAATATTAGCCTTAACACATTGTGTTCGCTTATGGCTAAACTAGGTAAGAAAGTAATTCTTTCGTTTGAAGAAGCTAGTGATTTATCATCTCATACTCAAATTATTGATCCAGTTGTTGAAATCGAAGCTGAATTGACTAAAGAGTATGCACTTAGTGCTTAATGGAGGGATTCCATATGGAACAACGCGAACCAATTAAATCTCCTTTCCAGATGAGAGATTGGCGAATTGTGCACCTAAACTATAATAATTTGATTTTTGCGCTTAACCAGGAATCAGAAGTGAAATGGAAAATAGAAGTAAGCAAGAAGACAGAATATACAGAAGGTCAAGATTATTATACTGGGGCAATTCGACTGGAATTTACAGCCACTATACCTCAAGAAAATCTTGAAATGATTTTGACTGGAGAAATGGTTTCTCTGTTTACTTATGATGGTGAACAAAATGACGATAATGATCAAAAACTTGATCAGCTACTTAAGATTAATGGCTTGACCTATTGCTTAGGTATGTTGAGAAACTTTCTTTCTTCCCTAAGTGATTTACTTGGGATTAGAAAACGACTGATTTTCCCGAGCATAAATCTATATAGTATACGATTCGACGAAGAAATAATTCTATCCTAAACATTCTTAAAGCAGAAAGGCTTTTGCAAAAGAAGCCTTTCTGCTCATTTTATCAGCGATAAGTACTTATACACCATCGGCCGACTCAATCCGCAAACCCTTGCCAACTCGCTCACATTCATCATCCCCGCCACAAACGCCGGATAGTGCTTATAGAAAACTGGAGGAATGCTGTCCTTTGTCGTTTTCGGCCTTCCGATGCGTTTGCCTTTGGCTTTTGCGTTCTGCATACCGCTTCGGACTCGGTCGCGGATCATGCTGAGTTCCAGCTCGGCGAAGACGCCGCTCATCTGGATGAAGGCCTGGCTCATGGGGTCGATTGTGCCTTTGCGGCAGTCTGCAGTGATGTTGCCCGCGGTCACCGGCCGAAGATCCTGTGCGCAAGGCTTTGGAAGAAGACAATATTCCGATGATCGAAGACCAACCCCCGGGCTGTGTTACGGGAATGCAGGATGCGTCCGAAAGAAACACGCCTGAACCAAAGCAGAACACATAAGTTCTAAAAAACGAAAAAAGGGACATCCCGGGAAAGGCAATAATGCATTTCTTGCGGTGATGTCCCTCGTTATTTGATTTTGGGCAAGCGGCGATTAT
>JAZSFI010000345.1:0-3036 GCA_045532135.1 Clostridia bacterium
TGCGCGCGGGAACCGGGCTGTGCGCCGGCTTTTTTGTTGAGCTCGATCAGGTTGTTGGTCATGATGATTTTGAGCATGGAAGCTTCAAATAAGATTCTTAAAAGAATCGGAAGAACGAGCATGATGACCAGACCAACGGCAAACATATCCTTGGCAAACATCATGAAAAAGCCCATGGTGATGGAAAGGATGGTGAAAAGAACGTACAGGAAGCGGTTGATCTTTTCGATCAAAAGGAACTTGAAGGTGAAGATCTTGTGAAGCGTATACAGGAACTTGTTCATGCCTCTTACGCGCTTCTCGGGGATGACGAAGATGTAAGCACAGACAACAGCGGCGATGCCGAGTACGGCACCAAGGATCAGACATACGACCATGGGAATTCCCTCCAATTTCAAATTAATGTCTCAATTATACGACAAAAGTTTTTAAAAATCAATACGAAATTATTAAATATAACATTTTTCGCACAAATATTGACGAAAAATGGAAAAGAAAAAGACTTTCGGATGCTTATGTCCGAAAGTCTTTCAAACGAAATAATCTTCTTATCTCAGCGGTTCGATTCTGAAAACCTCATCGCCGTTTGTCATCACGCGCCAGTTGGCCTGAAGATCATCATAATGAATGGTGAGCCACGCAAGCACCAGACGAAGTTTTGCAGAATTCAGGTGTCCATCAAGCACATCGCCGTCCAGCGAGACAATGGCTTCTTCCTCTTTGAATACAGCGTGGATATGCGGAACACGTACAGCCTTTGCCTTATCGGTGTACATGTATATGATAATACCATAAAATAAACTGATCGGCGTCATAAATTCATCTCCTCAATGGTTCAGCATTATAGCAAATCATTGTTCCCTTTTGAGGAGAAAAATATTACAATAATATTTAAAAACAATTACAAATACAATTATTTGTCAAAGGACGATCAATTCTTCTTTCGAGCGCTTGGGAACGCGGTGAACGCCCCTGTCGTCTCTGTAATAATCAACAGAATCAACCTTGTCTTCAAGTATGATTTTCTCATCGGGCACGCCGAGCGCAACGATGAGCGCAGGAGAAAGATGATCGGAAAGCGCTAGCGCATCTTTTACGGACCGGTCAAACGATCCGATCATACAGCCGCCAAGCACCACCGACGCTGCGGACAGAAGAATCGTCTGGGCGGCGATGCCTACGTCTGTTTTGGCTTTTTCGGGATCGGGCATAATGGACGTATCGACCAGAATGATAATAAAGGCGGTCGGCATATGCCCTTCGGGCGGGAGCTTATACTGCTCCTTGATTTTTCCGGCCCATCGCGTTAAGGGCTGAATGACGGAATTGGTTTCAGGCGAATTGGAAAGATAGAATTTCAGCTCCTGAAGGTTTACGCCGGTCGGCGCAAATCGCGCGCATTCGATCAGGTTTTCAAGCGTTTCGCGCGATACAGTTTTTGATTCGTCGAAACTTCGATAGCTTCTGCTTTTTTTGACAAGCGATAAAAAATCCATGTGCATCCGCTCCTTTCCTATTGACTTATTATACAGAAAAAAGGACTCCCTTTCAAGCGCACGTATTTTTGCTTGAATAACTTGAATAAATAGAATATTCATATCGCTTCAATGGAAATGAAAAACATTTACCCTTGACGAATGCGGGTAAAAAGGCGTATTCTTGATATACTGGGGTTTTGTTCCCGGAAACGAAAAACGGAGGTGGAAGTCAATGGAAGACGGCGGAAGATGTATGCCGGCTGATGGCGTGCCCCGATCGTGTGACGCCGCGTTTTCCTGCGGCTTCAACTGATTTTTCAGCGCGCGTTTGCACTGCACGCATCTTTTTCTGTCACAGGCGTTTTTTGAGAAAACGCCATCATTTTGTGCGGCGGAAAATGTGAAAGGCGGTGAATCCGATGGACTGGGAAAAAATTCTTGAGCGCTTGAACAGCTTTGTCGAATCAAACAAGTATAACGAGCTTCGCGGCGCGCTCACGATTATGAACGTTGTAGACATTGCGGAATTTCTGTCCAGCCTTGAAAGCGATAAAATGCTCAAGGTGTTCAGAATTCTGCCCAAGGATATCTCTTCAGACGTTTTCACCTATATGGACGATGAGCAAAGACAAAGTCTGATGGAGAAAATCGGCGACAAGGAGATCGGAGAACTTGTGTCGGACATGTTTGTGGACGACGCGGTAGACTTTCTGGAGGAGCTTCCGGCGGGACTTGTAAAGCGCGTGCTTGCAAACGTCGATGAAGAGCAGAGAAAGGTTATCAATCGCTTTCTGCGCTATCCGGATTACAGCGCAGGCTCGATCATGACGATTGAATTCTGCGATTTCCATGTGGGAACAACCGTGCTGGATGCGATGAAGGAATTAAAGCGCACGGGCGTTGACAAGGAAACGATCTATACGCTTTATGTAATTGACGAAAAGAGAAAGCTTTTGGGCACGGTGCCTTTGAGAAGGCTGATTTTAGCCGACGACAATGCGCCGATTGAAAGCCTGATGAACTCAAACTTCATCTCGGCCGAAACCATGGACGATCAGGAGCACGTGGTTGAGCTTGTAAGGAAATACGACTTAAACAGCATTCCTGTGGTCGATAAAGAGGGACGGCTCGTCGGCATTATTACATCCGACGACGTTATGGACGTTCTTGAAGAAGAAGCTACCGAGGACATCGAAAAGATGAACGCCCTTTTGCCTTCGGAAGAAGAATACATCCGAACCGGCGTATTCAAGCTTGCCAAAAACAGGCTTCCCTGGCTGATGTTCATGATGGTGTCAGGAATTTTTACCGGTCTCATCATCGTGTATTTTGAAAAAATCCTGACCAACATCGATTCCATCGGCGTTGCGCTTACGGCGTGCATCCCGATGCTGATGGGTACGGGCGGTAACTGCGGCTCTCAGGCTTCGACCCTTGCCATCCGCGGCCTTGCGGTCGGCGAGCTTGAGCCTAAGGATGTGCTTCGCGTGCTCTGGAAGGAATTCCGTGTTGCGTCGGTAGTAAGCGTCGCGCTGGCGGTCATCAACATGCTGATTCA
>JAZSFI010000484.1:0-2204 GCA_045532135.1 Clostridia bacterium
ATCGGAAGCCGTATTCTGAAGACGCTGGTTTCAGCCTACTTAGGCAAAGGTTTTTTCGTTGAGATCGAAAGCGTTTATGAAAACGGCGCCCGTAACCTTTCCGAACGCATGCGCCGAAGAAATTTCTACGTAAAAAACGGTCTGCACGCGCTTAACGTCGTCGCGGATGTCTTCGGCATTCAAATGGAATTGCTGGGTCGCGATATGGTTATGGATTTTCAGGGCTATAACGATTTTTACAAACACAATTATTCCGCGTTTGCGGCAAAAAACGTCACGCGAATCAATCCTCCGGAAAAATATTTATAAGGAAGGTGTATCCAATGAAACATTTCTTGTCCTCGCTTCTTGCAATCGTTTTGCTCCTTGCAGGTCTCTCATCAGCATCGGCAAGCGCTCTTCGCTACAATTCCTTTGACCGGAAAACCGCACTTGAGCAGTTTGAAGCCTGCGCTTTTTCCGCAGAGTACGGCGGAGAAGGAAGAGACTTCATCGTGCGCTGGGAGCAGCCGATCTCGATCTATTTTTCCGGCGACTATACAAACGACGACCTCGCCTTTTTCTTCCGCTTTCTCACCGAGCTGACCGAAAAGGTGGAGGGTCTTCCCGAAATCCGCCTGACCACCGATCAATCTGAAAGCAACGTTCAGATTTATTATACTACGCTCGATCAGATGGGCGATTATATCTCCAGCTACACAGAAGGCAACTGGGGCTATTTCACCTTCTGGTACACGAATAACGTCATTACAGAGCTTCAGATTGCCGTTGCTACGGACGTCACGAATCAGTATCAGCGCAATCACATCATCATGGAGGAATTCGCCGGCGGACTCGGCCTTGCATACGATCACTATATTGACGAAGACAGCATTCTCTACGGCGTGTGGACCGAAACGCAGACGCTGACCGACGCCGATTGGCTGATGATTCAGTTCCTCTACGACGAACGTTTTTCCGTCGGACAAACTTGGAACGAACTGAAGCGTCCGCTTGAGAAATACTATTGAGGAGAGGCAAAAATGAATTTTCTTGATATTGTCCGCGCGCGTCAGTCCTGCCGCGCATACAACGCAGAAAAGCCTGTCGAGTCCGAAAAGCTTCAAGCCATTTTGGAAGCGTTCCGCCTCTCCCCTTCCGCCTGCAACGCGCAGCCCTACCGTCTGACGGTTGTGACGGGCGAAAAGAAAACAGCGGTCGCCAAGGCCTGCACGGGCATGGGTATGAATAAATTTGCTCATCAGGCGCCGGTGCTTCTCGTTCTTTCCGAGGAGAATTACAACAAAACCGCAGCCCTCGGCTCCAAAGTCAAGGGCAACGACTACCGATCCATCGATATCGGCATCGCCTGTGCATCGATCGCCTATGCGGCAACCGAAACCGGCCTTTCCACCTGCATTTTAGGCTGGTTCGACAACGAAAAACTTATGAAGCTTCTGAGTCTCAACAAACCCGTGCGGCTCGTGATCACGCTTGGATATGCGGATGAAAACGACAAGCTGCGGGAGAAAAAGAGAAAGGATCCGGATGCGCTTGTAAGCTTTGTGAAGTAGATTTTGCCGCCTGACAACAGACTGCCGTGCTACCGCAACCACCTGCGGTGGTTAAGCGGCATGTGCAATTCACTGCTTAGAACCACCAACCAAAAAATACCGCAGTTTTCTTTATGAATAAGGAGAACGCCTCATGGAGAAATTTTTCCCATCCACAACCGGCAAGCCGGAAAAGATCAAGATTTTTGCGCTTATTCCCAGTTGGATTTGGGTGTTTGTTCTTTTTCCCATGTTCATGCCCTTTCTGGGACTTGGGCTCTGGGAACAGACTGAAATCAGCGTATGGCTGGAGATCGGCTACCACGTTGCCAACGGCATTCTTTTGTTATGGCTTATGTTCAGCTATCTAAAGGAAGAATGGTTCATGGTGACAACCGATGTACGCTATTATGTAAGGCACGCAGCCCTGACCGTAGGCCTTGTTATAGTCGCGGAATTAGTGCTGTTGGGCGCACTGTCGCTTTTCGGCTTCGATATTACGGATATGCTGGAGAGCCTTCCGGTGGTTGAAATGGCAGTCAGCCACACGCCCCGATTGTTGATTGCCCTTGAACCAATTCTCGGCACCATTACCCTGTCGGTGTTCGCCCCTATCAGTATCTGCGCTTTGTACTACTGCTTTGCCTTTGCGCCGGTATGCTACAAAAAGCC
>JAZSFI010000478.1:0-3463 GCA_045532135.1 Clostridia bacterium
AAAGGTTCGGCCGCCGGTTTTTTGTTTGTCAGTTATTCTTCGCTGGATACGGTGTTTACGGTAAGCTCGATCGCAGTGATCTGCGCAGGGATGGAGCGGGACATCATGCCGTTGAAAAGTACGGTTACGTTGTCGCCGACCTTCATTTCCGTGCTGGGCGCAGTTACGGTGGTGTCGGGCGCAAAGTTGACCTGATAGATAGCGCCGTTTTCGTCGATTACAACGTAGCCTTCGCCGATTTCAATGATGGAACCGGTTACGGTGTACAGGTGCATGATGAGGCTTCCGCCGATCTGCGGGGGCAGGGACATGGCCATTGCGCCGGAGTTGTAAACCATAACGAGGTCGCCTTCCTGATAGTTGACGGCGGAATCGGTTTCCATGAGGTGTACGATGACTTCGCCGTGAAGGTCGTTCATGATGACGATGGTGTTGGACTCTTCGTCGGTGGAAACAACCGTGCCGATCAGGCGGCTGACGGTAACGTTTTCAGCGTAGATCTGCGGGGGCAGGGAGCGGGTCATCATGCCGCCGTAGGTGACGAAAGCGTACTGACCGCAGGCGAAGGGGATTTCTTCGGAGAAATAGGTGTTTTCGTCAAAATTGACCTGAACTTCGCCAAGATCCATGGTATCGAGAATGAAATAGGTTTCGGTGATTTCGGTTACGATACCTTCAAGGGTCTGATACTCGATTTCAGCAGGCTCGATTTCTTCGGCAAATGCGGGGAGGGCGAGGGTCATGATAAGGGCGAGTACGAGAGTGAGAAGCTTTTTCATTTGGTTTTTCCATCCTTTTATTTTAATGACGTTTTTTTCTTTTTGTCCGCTCGAGCCGGACATATATAAGACGATACGGTTTCAAAAAGGTTCACGGTTTGATTGTAAAGATTATTGTTTTTTGCATCAGTCGAGAAGCCTGATGAGATCTTCTTTCGACATGCTCATGATGCCGCCGTCGGCTTCCTCTGTGACGCTCTCAGCCAATGCGCGCTTTTGCGACTGGAGCTTTAAAATGTTTTCCTCGATGGTGTCCTTTGCAATCAGCTGATAGACCATGACCTTTCGCTTCTGTCCCATCCGGTAGCAGCGGTCGGTCGCCTGATTCTGCGCGGCGATGTTCCACCACGGATCGACATGGATCACGGTATCGGCGCGTGTCAGGTTAAGACCGGTTCCGCCGGCCTTTAAGGAAATGAGAAATACCGGGGCTTCGCCGGCATTGAAGCGCTTGACAAGCTCGGCGCGTTCCTCCCTTGGGGTATCGCCCTGCAGGAGAAAATAGCCGATCTGTTTTTCATCAAGCATGCCGCGGATTCTCGCAAGCATGCTGGTAAACTGGGAAAACACCAGCACATTGTGTCCGCTTTCCGTGAGCTCTTCGAGCATTCTTTCAATTTCTTCCATCTTGCAGCTGCCGCCCTCATAGTTTTCAATGAACAGATTGGGATCGCAGCACAGCTGGCGAAGGCGGGTGAGCATCGAAAGGATTTCAAGCTTGTCGCGGTTTGAAGAAGATTCGATGACTTCTTTAAGCTCCAGGACGTGCGCCATGTAGACTTTTCGCTGCGTTTCATCCATCGTGACGTACTGAACGGTTTCCACCTTTTCGGGAAGCTCACTCAGCACGTCCTTTTTCATACGCCGCAAAATGAACGGGCTTACGAGATTCTGGAGGTTTTTTTGCGCCTTGGCGTCGCCGTTTTTGACAATGGGAGTTTCAAATTTATCCCGGAAGGCGGAATATTTATAAAGATAGCCGGGCATTAAAAAGTCGAAAATGCTCCAAAGCTCGCTCAGACGGTTTTCAACGGGCGTGCCGGTCATGGCGATATTGATCATTGCCTTTACGCGTTTGACCGCCTTGAAGGTGAGCGTTTCATGGTTTTTGATGTACTGCGCTTCGTCCAGAATGCATGCGTAGTAGCGGCCTTTTTCGTGAAGGTCGATATCTCGCCTTAAAAGATCGTAGCTGGTTACGATGAGGTCGTAATCCTCGTGCCTGTGAATCTGCTGTGCGCGCTCGTCCGCGTCCCCGCAAAGCAGACACACGTTCATCTCCGGCGTCCACTTCTGCGCTTCTTCGCCCCAGTTGAGAACCAGGGAAGCCGGGCATACGATGAGCGTGGGACGGGGATGAGAATCGCCTTCGTTTCTTTCAAGCTTCGTGCTCAATAAATATGTAAGCACCTGAAGCGTCTTTCCAAGCCCCATGTCGTCTGCAAGAATTCCGCCGAAACGGTAAGCGTCCAACGTTTTAAGCCACCGAAAACCCGTTTTCTGATAATTTCGCAAAATACCGTCGAGCCTTTCGGGAACGGCAAAATCGCTGTCGTCCACGGTTTTAAAATCACGGATGAGCTTTTTAAAAGAGGCGTCGCGCGTAAAGGCAATGTCTTCTTCCTGTTTGATGGCGGAGTCCAGATACAGCGCGCGGGACATTGGAATCTCAAGGTTTCCCTTTTCAAGCTCCTTTGTGGAAAGCCCCAGCCCGTCGGTCAGCGTTGCAAGTCCGTCAAGACCGCTGTCCTTGAGGTTCATAAACCGGCCGTCTTCAAGGCGGTAATACCTCCGCTTTTCCTTGATGGCTTTCAGGACCTCTTCAAGCTCGTGGATCGGGAATTCGCCAGTATCGATGTTCAGGTTCAATACGCTTTCACCTGCACTAACGCCGACGGACGCGGTTTTGGAGCGCTTCATGTGGATGTTTTTGAGCTTGTCCGAAACATACACTTCTCCGAATTCCGCAAGCTTTTCCATGCCGCCGGACAAAAAGTCGTACATCCGGTCTTCATCTTCCAGCGTGTAAGGTTCGCCTGTTTCTTTGGGCGGATCGAAGTGTAATATCAGCTGGCCGACGGCGGCGGACTCGGCGTGGCGGTCGCGGTTGATGTCGGGATGCGCGGAAATGGGTGTTTCGGGGGTAAGCGTCATGCCGTTATAGAGAAAAAACGGCTGCGCGGTCAGGCGGCTTCTTACAGGCATGTCAATGTAAAAGCGAACGTCTACCTTCGTGGGCAGGAAGGGCGCAAGCGCGCCGGATTCTTTCAGATTTGCATGCTGCCTGACTTGAGGAAGAACGTCTTGACAGAACTGCATGGCGCCATCGGGCGAAAAGAGAAACTCGCCGCTTTCCGAAAGTTCCATAAAGGGGAGCATTGCGTCTGAGAAATCCTCCGTCATGCGGTAGATGGTAGAGGAAACCGCACAATAATTGCGGCGGATTCCGCGAAGGGCGGTCGCGGGCGGCGCAAGGGTCAGACGGACGTGATGATCCGCCTGTTCGGAGATAAGGGAAAGATCCGGGTTTTCGTCTAAGAATCGCCATTTCTGCCCGCTTTCGCGTCCGGGGATTTCTTCGCCGGCAAACAGATCGAAAAGTTCGTCCAGCGCGCGTCCGGTGAGGGGCATATAGCGCGAAACGATCGGGGCGGAAGCGCCGGGCGTCTGATAGGTCTTTCTTT
>JAZSFI010000576.1:0-2673 GCA_045532135.1 Clostridia bacterium
GTGCTCAGGAGATGTTTGTTTTGGGCGGCAGGGAACCTTTGACATATACACAGTTGCGGAGGATGTGTCAGCGCATAAAGCGTGAAACAGGTTTTGAAGAAACAATTACACCCAGACGGTTTCGCACAACTGTGCTGACGGACATCTACGATACTACGAAAGATATAAAACAAACACAATTTGCGGCAGGACATACAACGGCAGCAATGACCTTGAAACACTATGTGAAAAATCGTCAGCACAGACCGAATACTGCTCTGCCAATTGCAGTGGCATATGGACTGAAAACTGACAACTGAAATGACATGGGAGAAAGGCAAAAAAGTCAGTTGTCAACAGACTTTTTTCAACTGTCTGATAAGAAAAAGCTGACTATATTTCTGACAAAAACGCAAAAAAAGCCGCGAGGTCATAAAAAATGAATCCTCGCGGCGTTTGAATTGTCAGAAGTGGGGGAGCTAAAAGAAAAAGGACTTGCAATCATGCAAGTCCTTCAGAGCTGATGACCGGATTTGAACCGGTGACCTCATCCTTACCAAGGATGCGCTCTACCGACTGAGCTACATCAGCACGCTTTCGTTCGGCGCAAGATATATATTACTATAAGTCAGGCGATTTTGCAATAGGGTTTGCAAAATGTTAACAAAGAAAATTAATGAATAAATTCCGAATATATGCATGAAATCTGTATATATGCATATAAAATGTATAAAAGTGCGGAAATGAGCATCTGATTGACGAATAAAACATGGAATTAACGCATAAAAATAAATTATGCTATTGACAAAAGGGCCAAACGGGTTTATACTTTCACCATTCTTTTTATTTTAGGAGGCACTGAACATGAAGAAACTGTTTGCGATGCTCGTAGCGCTCGTTCTTGCGCTCGGCTGCGTGTCTTTCGCTGAGACTGCGGAAGAGACCGCCAATAAGATTGTTATCGGCACCAATGCAGAATTTGCTCCTTTTGAGTACTTCAACGAAGAAGGCGAAATCGACGGTTTCGATGCAGACCTTATGGAAATGATCATGGGTTACCTCGAGCTTGAGTATGAAATCATCTCCATTGATTTCGACGCTCTTCTCCCTGCCCTCGAGTCCGGCAGAATTGATCTCGCGATCGCTGCAATGACCATTACCGAAGAACGCCTTGAAAACGCGCTGTTCTCCACGCCTTACTTCAACGCTTCTCAGAAGATCATCGTAAAGGCTGACAGCGAAATCGCATCCTTTGAAGAGTTGAACGGCAAGAAGATCGGCGTTCAGCTTGGCACCACCGGCGACCTTTATGTGACCGAGAATCTCGCTGAAGTCACCGTTGAAAGATACAACAAAGCGCTTGACGCGGTGATCGACCTTGTGGCCGGCCGTCTTGACGCTGTCGTAACCGACGCGGAACCCGCGAAGGTTTACGCCGCGCCCTATGAGGAGCTCAAGATTCTGGAAGAAAACGTTTCCGAGGAAATGTATGGTATCGCCGCTGCGCTGGGCAATGAAGCGCTCATTGAGAAAGTAGACGAAGCGCTTGCCGCAATCATCGAAGGCGGTTACTACGATGCGCTGTACGAGATGTGGTTCGGAGAGGAAGAGGCTGAAGAAGAGAACAAGAAGATCGTTGTCGGTACCAATGCGGAATTTGCTCCCTTTGAGTACTTCAACGAAGACGGCGAGATCGACGGCTTCGATGCAGATCTGATCGAAATGATCATGGCCGTTCTGGAAAAGGAATATGAGATCATCTCCATCGATTTCGACGCTCTGCTTCCCGCCCTCGAATCCGGCAGAATCGATCTTGCGATCGCTGCCATGACCATTACCGAAGAACGCCTTGAAAACGCGCTGTTCTCTGCGCCCTACTTCAACGCTTCTCAGAAGATCATTGTAAAAGCCGACAGCGAAATCGCTTCCTTTGAAGAGCTGAACGGCAAGAAGATCGGCGTTCAGCTGGGCACTACCGGCGACCTTTACGTGACCGAGAATCTTGCTGATGCTACTGTAGAAAGATACAATAAGGCGCTTGACGCGGTAATCGACCTCGTAGCCGGCCGTCTTGACGCGGTTGTAACCGATGCGGAGCCTGCGAAGGTTTACGCTGCGCCTTATGAGGATCTCAAGATTCTGGAAGAAAACGTTTCCGCAGAACTGTACGGCATCGCTGCTGCGCTTGAAAGCGAAGAACTGATTGCCGACGTGGACAGCGCGCTTGCCTACATCATGGAAGGCGGCTACTACGATGCGCTGTACGAAATGTGGTTTGGCGAGGAATAATTTTTCTTCATTAGTTTCATAAAAAATGGCCGCCGTCCGCTTTAGAATGCGAACGGCGGCTAATCAGGTGTTTAAGCACCGTTTCTTGGAGGGATAGTTTTGAAAAAGTGGGCAAAGGCGCTCATCTTTGCGCTTGTGATTCTGATCGTCGCGATGCCGGTTTGTTCGGCGGGCGCGTCCTCGGATAAGAGCAAGCTGGATGCGCTGCTCGGCAAAATGCAGTCGGAATCTGTTGCGGGCGGAAAAGCTGCGCAGCTTGCGCAGATGACCGGCGGCGCGCAGGAGATCGTTGTGGGATTCGTGTCTTCCGGTCTTGCATATGCGGATGCCGAAACGGAGTCCGGCTATGATTTTGAAGTTGTAAAGGAAATCTTTTTGAAGGCCAATTATCGCAATTACTCTTTT
>JAZSFI010000283.1:0-1641 GCA_045532135.1 Clostridia bacterium
TGGGCAATTTCATTTTCGACACGGATTAACAGAGGGTGCATCTGTATACGGATGTGGGCGTGCTCTTAAAGCTTAATTTCACGGAAGATGAGATGACGTTTGAGGCAAGGGGCGCAAAGATCATAAGGGGTGAAGAACGAATTGACCTTTGCCCGCTTCCGGATATTTTTGAAAATGTTCCGGCGGAGGAATATGAACTGCTTGCGCCGCTTTCCGCACAGGCGTTTGTGGAGGAAGACAAGCGCAAGATGATTTATCTTGAGAAGGATCGCTTTTTAAACGCCACGGAAGACGTCTGGAACGGCTATTTCTTCTCCGAAGAGCCGGACGGATATTTTAAGGGTGCGCACATGGATTTTTCGATCATTGTGCCGTATTCCAAATTGGCGGAAACGGGCGAATGGAAAAAGAGTAAGCTTGAAAAGGTGAAAAATTACATTTTGAGACAATTGGATGAATAAAGCGCGCGGGACGGAAACCCGTCTCCTACGGTATGGCTTCGGCTTTTTCTGTAGGGGACGGGTTTCCCGCTGCGAAAACATTTATTTTTTGTTGTTGACTCATTTGTTAAATAAAGGTATAATTTGTTTACACGGAGGTGATTTTGGATGGATAAAAATCTGTCTTTCGGCGCACTCAGCGCAATTGACGCTCTTGGACGATATCTGCCCGGCGAAAAACAGACGGGGCCATTGAAGGAAGACCGCGTGGTGGGCGTTTTCTATTTTCTGACGCACGGCGCATATCCGGATGCGGACGGACCCAACGATGTTTCGCGCATCATGAAGGAGCATCCCGAAGCCGTTCGCGATTTCAATCATCCCGCGTGGGGCAAGTCAAGCCTTTACTGGGGCGAGCCGCTGTTCGGTTATTATCATCTCAAGGACAAGTGGGTGCTTCGCAGGCACTGTAAAATGCTCACCATGGCGGGCGCGGACTTTATCATCTTTGACACCACAAACCGCGTGACGTTTAAAGAGCAGGTGCTTCCGATTCTGGAAGTGTTTGACGAGTTCCAAAAAGAGGGCTGGAACGTTCCCAAAATCGCCTATTACACCAACACGCTTTCGGGCGACACGGTGACGGAGATTTACAACGACATCTACAAGCCGGGTCTATACAAGGATCTGTGGTTCTATTGGGACGGAAAGCCGTTCATCGTAGGTCTGCCGGACGAATGCAGCGAGGAAATCCGAAATTTCTTCACCTTCCGCCTCTCCCAGTGGCCGACGGAAAATTATAAAGAGGGCGGCTGCCCGTGGATCGACTTTGTGCGTCCGCAGAGGGTTTGGAAAAAGGACGGCGTAAACGACATCGTGCCCGTAGCCGTTGCGCAGCACCCGAACTTGAGTTTCGGCGACGGCGCGCTGTACGGCGATCCTGCGCCGCGCGGCAGGGCCTTCCGCGGCTACAAGAACGATAAGACGCCCGAGGCGCTGGCCTATGGGTATAACGTCGCCGAGCAGTGGGAGCGGGCCATCGAACTGGATCCGAAGATGGTGTTCTTCACCGGCTGGAACGAGTGGACGGCGGGCAAAATTCAGGGCGATGGCGACCGGCCGGTTCTGATGGTCGATCAGGCGGACGCGGAATATTCGCGCGACGCAGAGCCCATGCGCGGCGGTTTTTTCGATAATTACT
>JAZSFI010000142.1:0-7364 GCA_045532135.1 Clostridia bacterium
TAAGCCCGCTTGGCCTCCGACTTGGCTGCGCAGCCGCCGGAGCAATACATTTTCGCCCAGCAGTCGGCGCACTCGGGCCGCGCATAAACGTTGCACATTTTGAATTCATCACGGACGGACGGATTGGTCACGCCCTCAAACACGCTTCCGAGCCTGTATTTTTCCTCGCCCACAAACTGATGGCATGGATACAGATCGCCCCACGGGGTGACTGCCATGTATTCCGTGCCGCTTCCGCAGCCGGAGACGCGCTTATAGATGCACGGTCCGTGGGACAGATCGAGCATATAGTGATAGAAGGTAAAGGGCCTGCCCTCTTTTCTTCTTTTGATCATCTCTTTTGCCAGGATTTCGTACTCGTTTAAAATAATTCCGACGTCCTCCTCCGTGAGCGCGTAAGGATCGCCCGGCGCGCAGACAACCGGCTCCATGGAAAGCTGGGTAAAGCCGAGATCCGCCATATGGAAAACGTCCTTTGTGAAATCGGGATTTCTGTGCGTGAACGTTCCGCGCACATAATAGCCCTGATCGCCTCTCGCCTTCACAAATTTCTGAAACTTGGGAACGATTTTGTCGTAGCTTCCGTTTCCGGCATAGTCCACACGGAATTCGTCGTGAATTTCCTTGCGTCCGTCAAGGCTTAAAACCACATTGTGCATCTCTTTGTTTGCAAATTCGATGACATCGTCGTCTACAAGCATGCCGTTTGTAGTCAGCGTGAATCTGAAGTTTTTGCCTGTTTCCTTCTCGCGCGCTCTTGCATATGCGACAAGCGCCTTTACGACGTCCCAGTTCATCAAAGGCTCGCCGCCAAAGAAATCCACCTCAAGATTTACGTGGTTTCCGCTGTTTTCAATCAAAAATTCCAGCGCCTGCCTGCCCACTTCAAAGGACATGATCGCGCGCTCGCCATGATATTTTCCCTGGCTTGCAAAACAGTATTCGCAGTTCAGGTTGCACGTATGCGCAACGTGCAGACAAAGCGCCTTCACGTTTGTGTATCTCGCCTTAAAATCAAAAGCATAGTCCTTGTAAAGATCGGGCGTGAAGAGTTTTCCATCGTCCTTTAAAGACTGAATGTCGTCAAGGCACAGTTCAATCTCTTCTTTGGTCACATCTTCGCGGTTTTGATATTTTTCAAGAAGGCAGCCGACGATCTCATCGCGCGAATGCGTTTCAAACATCTCAATCGCGTCATACGCCACCTCGTCCACCACGTGAACCGAACCGCTGTATACGTCAAGGACAATGTTATACCCGTTTAATTTATACTGATGTACCATTTTCTTATCTCCATAAAAAACGCCGTTTGCCCTTTTAAGCGGGACAAACGGCGGCGCTTACGCTTTTCTTACTTCTTCTCGCACTGCTGGTTGGCAACGCCGCAGGAAGTTTTGCATGCGGACTGGCAGGAGGTCTGGCATTCGCCGCAGCCGCCGCTTACAGCGCTCTTATTGAGATCACGGGTATCGAGGGTCTGAATTCTCTTCATAATATGTACTCCTTTATGTTTTGAATATTAGTCTCACTTAACTGAAATAATTTTACTCCCATAACTCCCGGATGTCAAGTACGCGCGCTCTTCTTCCAATATATTTTTTTCTGTTTGCGCGTCTTAATTGTCAATCACGGTCAAAAAACCTTCTTCGCTGAACGTGGTCACGGTGTTTACACCCGACAAAACGAATTCCTTCAGAGCTTCAAGCTGTTCTCTTCCAATCCGTTCGCCCGGCGCAATGACGGCAACGCCCGGCGGATACGCCCACGCATATTCCGCGCTCACACACCCGGCCGCTTCATCCGCTTTCACCATCTTTTTCTTCATCCCAAGCGCGTCCTTTACGGAATATACCCTTTCGGGAACCGGCGGCAAAGCATCCGGCGCATGCATGTTTCCCTTAATTTCTTCTTTGTCGATCTCAATCAGCGCCGAAAGAAGCTTATTAAGCGCTTCCCTGCTTGTGCCTGCGCCCGTCATCGCCACGGCATAGCGCGGATAGGCTGCCTCAAGCTCGACCGAAAAGCGTTCTCTGAGCAAACGCATCAGCTGAACGCCGGACAAAGACGAATGGTGAATCACCAGTTTGCTTTCGTCAAACGCAAAAGCATTTTGGGGTTTCCAAAGGCGGATGCTTTTCAGTTTGTCCGCCTGCGCACGGAATTCGTCGATGTTTGTCCTCCACGAATGCAGAATTTTTTCCTTTTCGCCGGTCAGCGTCTCAACGCACCCGTCGATTGAGGCCATCAGAAGATAGGAAGGCGAGCTGGTTTCAAAAATGTCCAGCGCATGATTGATCTCTTCAATGATTACGCGCTTGCCTGAAATATGCATAATGGCTGTCTGCGTCAGGCTTAAAAGCGTCTTATGGAGGCTCTGAATCACAATGTCCGCCCCCGCTTTGACCGCGCCATGGCGAAAATCATCTGTAAGGCCCAGATGCGCGCCGTGCGCTTCGTCCACAATGACGGGAACATTCCGCCTGTGCGCAATTTCACAAATGCGCTCTACGTCGCTGATCACGCCCTCATACGTCGGGCTTGTAAGGAAGACAAACCGGGCGTCCGGCGTATCGTCCAACGCTTTTTCAATGCTCTCGGGCGATATATCCGTACATGCGCCCGTCTGACGGTCAAATCCGCTTAAAACAAACGTTGGCTCAACGCCCGTGATTTCAAGTGCATGATACAGCGATTTATGCGCATTTCTTGCAACAACCGCGCGCCCGCCGTTTTTTCCAAGCGCATATACGCAGGCGAGAATTCCGCATGTGGAACCGTTGACAAGATAGCGCGAATATTCGCTGCCCCAAAGTTTCGCCGCCGCCTCCATTGAACGAAGCAGAATGCCCGAAGGATTGTGAAGATCGTCAAATCCATCGATTTCGGTAATATCCCACGCAGCTGCGAGCGAATTGAGGTATGCATAATCCTTTGAGCGCATATGCCCCGGCATATGCATGCACGTTGCATCCGGGCAATATTTCTGAAGCGCCTCCAAAAGCATATTGTTCCTTCCTTCTATAAAAAGCGCCATCGTTTACGAGCGATGGCGCAGTTTTTCTAAGCTTTATCCTTTTTTGCGTAGAAATTGATTCTTTCCACGATTCTGTCCGCCGCCTTCATATGCGGCTCGCGGTTCATGCTGTCAATCAGCTGTCCGCGGTCTCTGTATACCTCAACCACGCGCTTGACCAGAATGTCGGGCGTAAGATCCGCCTGCTCCAAAACTCTTGAAAAACCGCGTCTTTCAAAGGAGGCCGCGTTGACTTCCTGATCGCCGCGGGAAGCAGAGGAAGGATAGGGAATCAAAAGCGTGGGTTTTCTCAGCGCAAGAAGCTCGCAGATCGTGTTCGAGCCCGCTCTTGAAATCACGACATCCGCGCAGGCATACGCGTCCGCCATTTCTTCCTTCAGATACTGGACCTGATGATAGCCCTTCATGCCTTCGTATTTGCCGTCCACATTGCCGTTTCCGCAGATATGCAGAACCTGAAAGCACTTGGTAAGCTCCGTAAGCGCACCGCGGACCGCGCGGTTGATCGCCTGCGCGCCCAAAGAGCCTCCGACAACCATGAGAACGGGGCGATTGTCGTTAAAGCCGAAAAGCTTCATGCCCTTTTCGCGCTTGCCGTTTAAAAGCTCATCGCGAATCGGCGCGCCGATGTACACGGCTTTTTTGCCGGCTGCCTTTGCCGTTTCCGGGAACGTGCACAAAAGCTCCTTGGCAAAGGGCAGGCTCATTTTGTTGGCAAGGCCGCTGGTCATGTCGGATTCATGAATGATCGCGGGAATGCGGTTTAAAAACGCAGCGTATACAACGGGCACGGAAACGTAGCCGCCTTTGGAAAAAACGATATTGGGCTTAATCTTTTTTAAAAGTGAAATGCTCTTGGCAGCGCCCGCAAGAACGCGGAACGGATCGGTAAAGTTTTTCGCGCTGAAATATCTTCTGAGTTTTCCGGTTTTGATCGCGTGATAAGTCACGCCCTCGATGGATTCAATCAGATCTTTTTCGATGCCGGTTTCCGAACCGATATAGTGGATTTCCCATCCCTCTTTAAGGAGTCTTGGAATAATGGCCAGATGAGGGGTAACATGTCCGGCAGTACCGCCGCCGGTTAAAACGATGCGCATGTCAACACTTCCCATTCGTCTAAAATCCCCTGAATCCCAAATCCCGTGGGTTCTTACTCATTATACCACACTCCTCATGTCCTTTGGTTTACCGTTGGGTTAAACAGTTCGTTTTTTATAGACACATTTCACTTTTCTTCAAGCTTTTTCGTCAATATTTCGGAATAAAGATATTATCGCTTCGCACTTGAAGGCAAAGGCAAATGGTGTTACAATAAGAAAAAGCGCATAAGGAGCCAAACCGATGGAAAAGATTCTTTTAACCGGCACCGATTTAAAGGTATCTCCCCTTTCCCTGGGCACGGTCAACTACGGCGTCAAAACAGGCGTAAAAGAAGCGTTTTATCAGATGGATCAATATCTCGAAGCGGGCGGAAATTTCATCGACACCGCTTCCGTCTACGGCTGTTTTCCGCCGAGCACGGAAATGCACGCAAGCGAAAAGGTCGTCGGCCGCTGGCTCAAAAGCAGACACGCCTATGACAAGATCGTCCTGTCCACAAAAGGCGGGCATCCGCTGGCAAATGATGCAAGCTTCACCATTCGCCTTCACAGAGACGAACTCATTTCAGATGTTGAAAAAAGCCTTCAAAACCTCGGAATCGACGCAATCGACATGTATTTTCTCCACAGAGACGACATAAATCTGCCCGTCGGTGAAATCATGGAGACGCTTGAGGAAATCAAAAAACAGGGCAAGATCAAAAATTACGGTTTTTCAAACTGGACGCTTCCGCGCGCAAAGGAAGCGCAGGCGTACGCAAAAGCGCACGGTTTTGCCGGTTTTACCATGAATCAGCTGATGTGGTCGCTTGCCCACATTACGCACGGCGAAATCGCCGACAAAACGCTGGTCGCCATGGACGAAGCCACCTATCAATGGCACAAAGACACAAGCCTTTCCGCCATGGCCTATCGTTCGGTTGCCAAGGGCTATTTTGAAAAACGAAAAAACGGCGCGCCCATGCGAGGCGATCTTGTAACCACCTATAAAGACCCCGTAAACGACGAAATTTTCGAAACCCTTTTGCGTTTAAACAACGAAACCGGTATTTCCATGACCGCGCTTTCGCTTTTGTATTTTATCCATCAGCCCTTCCCTTCCGTCGCCATCGCTTCGTTTACAAGCGATGCGCAATTAAGCGAGGGATTGAGCGTTCTTGAAATGTCTCCGGACAAATCCGTGATGCGCGCCATACACGCATTGAGGCGCGATCTCATCTGAACCCCACAAACGTAAGGAGTTTATGCTATGTCAAGCTATCAGGCGCTGTACCGCGCGTGGAGACCCGAGCTGTTTGAAGACGTATGCGGACAGGAAGCCGTCACCAAGACCCTGAAAAGACAGATCGTCATGGGGCACGTCGCGCACGCCTATCTGTTCTGCGGAAGCCGGGGAACAGGCAAAACCACGACGGCAAAGGTGCTTTCCCGCGCCATCAACTGCATGAACACGTCAGACGGCGAACCGTGCGGCGTATGCGAAGCATGCGTGCAGCTTAAAAATGAGAATAACATGGACATTCTCGAAATCGACGCTGCGTCCAACAACGGCGTTGACGAAGTGCGCGCATTAAGAGACCGCATCGCCTATCCTCCGACGATCGGAAAATACAAGGTTTACATCATCGACGAAGTTCACATGCTCTCCACAAGCGCGTTCAACGCCCTTTTAAAAACGCTGGAAGAGCCGCCGGCGCACGCGGTTTTTATCCTGGCCACCACCGAACCACAGAAGCTGCCCGCAACGGTTCTCTCCAGATGCCAGAGATATGATTTCAGGCGCATTGCGCAGGATGTGATCGTTTCGCGCATGAAGGTTGTTTTAAAGGGAATCAACCGAAGCGCGGAAGAAGAAGCGCTGAATGAAATCGCAAGAGCTGCAGAAGGCGGCATGCGAGACGCTTTGTCGCTTCTGGATATGTGTTTGAGCTATTGCTCGGACACCGTTTCCGCGCCGCTTGTCCGCGAGGTTCTGGGAACAACCGGCCGCGAATTCATGTTTGAATTTGCCGGCGCAATCCTTGAATGCGACACATCCCGCGCCGTTTCCTTAATCGACCGCGCCATGCGCGACGGACGCGATCCGCAGGTGTTCGCAAGAGAAACCGCACAGCATTTAAGAACGCTTCTCATGGCGCGTCTCGTCCCGGGCGATCTTGCGTCGCTTGCAGAAATCACGCCCGAGGACGCCGGGAGATTTGTTCAGCAATCCGATAAATTTGAGCAGACAAGGCTGATGCGCGCAATGGATCTTTTTATCCGCTCGGAAGGCGATATGAAATGGGTCTCCAATCCCAGATCGATCCTTGAAATGTGCGCCGTGCGCGCCTGCTTCCCGGCGGAGGGCGACAGCGTGGAAGCGCTGATGGAGCGCATTGAGATCATGGAAAACAAGCTCAAAAACGGCTCGTTCACGGAAAACGCCAAAGCGGATCAAGCGCAGTCTGCGCCTGAAAACGCGCCTGTTTCCCAAAAACAAACGCAAACCCAGCCGTCCAAAGCGCCCAAGGGACCCAAGGGACCAAAGGGCGCGGATGAAGTCATGTTCGATAAGGCCATCGAGCTTTTGTCCCAGAATCCTTCCATCCGCGGCTCGCTCAGAACCGCAAAATTTGCCGGGCGCGACCAGAATGTCGTTTTTGTCTCCTTCGACAAAAACGCCCGCATCCACATGCAGGCGCTTGAAAGAAAACCCCAGCTTCTCGAATCCGCCTTTTCCGAAAGCTTCGGTGAAAAAATGACCGTCAATCTGAAAATTGAAGACGGAAACACAACGCCGGTTAAAGGCATCAGCGGCGAGGCGCTCGCCCGCACCTTCGAAATATTCGGCCGCGACATGGTGGAAGTGACGGACTGATCAAAAACGCCCGTCCCCGCGCCCGAAATTCAAATAAAACTGTGTATGCCCGCAGATTCATGAAGTTCTTTATGAATCTGCGGGCGAATATTTTATACTATGTACGCTTGGCGCCGGTCTCTTTCGTTTCGACTTTTCGCAGCGCCGACGCCTATATCAACCGCCTCCTCCGGCGGGAAACTGAGCCTTTGTAATTCTCAGGTGGCCTGCGTCATCGCACTTCCGCAGCGGGGACAGAGCGTGGAGGAAGAAGCGCAGCTGGTTCCGCAGTTGGAGCAGGTAGAGCAGCTCGTGCAGCCGTTTACGTTCGAAACGCGCGCAGAGCACGCGCCGCTGCACGTTCCGCAGGTTCCCGTATTGTTCGAGCAGG
>JAZSFI010000410.1:0-2644 GCA_045532135.1 Clostridia bacterium
GGCGAAAAGCTCTTAGCCTATGTTGAATGGCTGCGCGACCGCATCCTGCAGCTTCGAACCAGCGAAGACTACCTCCCCGTTCTGCACATCGACGTATACGGCACCATCGGCGCATGGCTCGGAAACGACAACTACGAAGCGATGGCCGACTACATCGAAAAGCTCGGTCAGGCCGCAAAACCCTTCCACCTTCGCATCGAAGGCCCGATGGACTCCGAAGAGCACGAAAAGCAGATCACCGATCTCAGCAATCTGACCAAGCTCATCGACGAACGCCACATCGATGTTGAGCTCGTCGCCGACGAATGGTGCAACACGCTTGAAGACGTCATCGAGTTCACGGACCGTCACGCCGGTCATATGGCTCAGATCAAGACGCCCGACCTTGGCGGCATTCAGAACACCATTGAAGCGGTTCTGTACTGCAAAGCCCACGGCATGGGCGCCTATCAGGGCGGTACCTGCAACGAAACCGACAGAAGCGCGCAGGTCTGCGTGCACGCCGCCATGGCAACCCAGCCGGTTCAGATTCTCGCCAAGCCTGGCATGGGTGTGGACGAGGGCTTCATGATCGTCTACAACGAAATGCAGCGAATTCTCGCTGTGAGAGCTGCGAGAAAATAAGCGTTTTCCAAGACAGACATTAAAAAGAATAGCGCGGGCGATCAATGATCGCCCGCGCATTTTCTTAATACAGCCTATGCTCTTATCTTGTTTTCATCTCGTAAAACAGATAATCGCCCGAAAACGCGGATTCATCCGTGTTTTTTTCGCGTTTCACAAAACTAAAGCCGACACTCTCATAATTGTATTTGGCAATCAAGAGATCATTTGTGCTTACGATTATCTTTTTCGGATGTTTGCTTTCAATGATTCTTCTGACCGCTTCCTGAAGCTGCCTTTTCCCATATCCTTTTCCCTTGTATTCCGTCAAAATGCAATTATGCCCGATAATCACGTATGCGGGCGCGTTTCTCGGATCCCATGAAATGTGACCGATCGGTTTTCCGTCAAGGCATGTCACAAAACCGCAGCTTGTCAGCACCTTGTCATCGTCATAGAAAAAATCGTCGTATTCCTGCCAGCTGCCTTCAAAAAGGTTCTGCCATCGGGAATCGAAGGAATAGGCATCCGAAAGCTGGTTTTTCAGTGTTCCTCTCGGAAATTCGGACATTAAGCGAAATTCTATTTCGCCCACTTACTTGTCCTCCACCTGTCCGGCGTTAATGTAAAAAGCCAGAATATCGCTGATTTTGGCATTCTTTCCGCCGCCGGCGACGATGAGATCAGCATATTCGATGTAGTTTTTGATGTATCTTTCATACATGGGCTTGACGGTAGACAGATACTGCTCCGCAATTCCGTTGATCTCTCGGCCTCTGTGATTGATGTCTCGCTTTACGCGCCTTAAAAGGCAGATGTCGGGATCGACTCTGATATAGATTTTAAAATCCATCATATCGCGCAGCCGCTCGTCATAGAAGGCGTGAATACCCTCGATAATCACGATGTCTGCCGGGTGGATCATTTCATCGGTCGCATCTGCGCGGCGATGATTGGCATAGTCATACTTCTTGCGCGTGATGCTCTTGCCTTCCGAAAGCTGTTTCATATCGTAAAGAAGCTCGTCATGCTCAAATACGCCGGGTTCGTCATAATTGATCTTTGCTCTTTCCTCAAACGGCAGGTACGCGTGGTCGCGGTAATACGCATCCTGATTGATCAAAACCGCAGGCTTCGTAATCTTTTTTACAAGCTCCTCTGCAAGCGTGCTTTTTCCGCTGCCACTCGCGCCGCAAATGCCGATAATCAGCATATCTTTCGTCTCCTTTGTAATGCTTTATTTCAATAATACCAGATATGTTTCTGAAATTCAAGCAGGATTTACGTATCTTCTCCGAAACAGGCTATTGAGTTTTAAAAAGAAGTGCTATAATATCATTTATCAAACACAAAGGACAAAATAAAATGACCGTTCAGATCGCTTTTACCAATGTTCTTATGACGCTTTTTTATATTCTGCCCGGCTATGCGCTGTGCAGGTTCAAAAAGGCCAGCGCGGATCATCTTTCGACGCTGTCCGCCATTCTCATCTATTTCTGCGCGCCGTGCATGGTATTAAACAACTTCCTGTCTTTAGAATTTTCATGGAAAAAGCTTACGGACATGAGCTTGTTTTTCGTACTCACGCTTATTCTTCAGGCGCTTTTCATGCTCGGAATCTACGTAATTTTCAAAAAGCGCTTTCATGAAAGCAAATACCGCATGCTCTCGATTGCATCCGTCATGGGAAATGTCGGCTTTTTCGGGCTTCCGATTGTAAAGGCGCTCCTTCCGAATTCCCCGGAAGCGTGGTGCTATTCTTCTGTATATCTGCTCTCGATGAACGTGCTCGTTTTCACGGTGGGCGTATACTGCTTAACCGGTAAAAAGGAATCCATGACTTTAAAAGCCGCAATCATCAACCCGACAATTCTTGCGCTTCTTTTTTCTTTGCCTCTGTACATCCTTGGCGCAGGCAGCCATGTTCCGGGGCTGATTTCCAAAGCCCTCACGCTTCTTTCCGATATGACAACGCCCCTTTGCATGATGATTCTGGGCATGCGCCTTGCCAAAACGCCCTTGAAAACGCTTTTCTGCCGCC